>DATMCB010000245.1:0-2476 GCA_035558835.1 Solirubrobacterales bacterium | reverse complement strand
GGATCGAAGTCGGTCCGGATCCGGCCCGGCGCCCGCAAGCGCGTCCGTTTCGCCATCCGGCCCCGCTATCGCGGCAAGGTCGCCGATCGCAAACGGATCGTGATCAAGCGGAAGACGAAGGTCGCCGGCAAGCAGCGGACGACCTACAGGACGGCCCGCGTCAAGGGCTGACGGGCGGACGGGCCTCGGGATGGGCGCGGTACCACTCCAGCGTCCTCCCGAGGCCCGCCTCCAACCCGACCTCGGGCTTCCAGCCGCAGCGGTCGCGGAGCTTCGCGGCGTCGACGGACTGGCGGTCGATCTCGCCGGCCGGGTTGCCGGTGCCGCGGATGTCGGGCTCGACGCCGGTGCCGGCGAGGCGGGCGATCGTGGCGACCACCTCGAGGACGCTGTAGGGCCGCTCCCCCCCGGCGTTGAACGCCTCGCCGCGGACGGCGTCAGAGTCGAGATGGTCAGCGATCGCCAGGTAGGCGGCGACGGCGTCCTCGACGTAGAGGAGGTCGCGGACCGGGGAGCCGTCGGAGCGGAGCACCGGTGCGCGGCCCTCGATCGCCGCACAGGCGGCCTCGGGAACGAGCCGCGAGAAGTTGAGGTCGCCGCCGCCGTAGATGTTCGCGAAGCGCGTGACTGTCACCGGCAACCCGTAGCTCGGCCAGTAGCTCCGCGCGATCAGGTCGGCGGCCGCCTTCGACGCCTCGTACGGCGCGGTCGGTAGCAGCGCGAAGTCCTCGCGGTACGGCAGCTCCCGGTGCGCCCCGTAGGCCTTGTCGGAGGAGGCGATGACGACCCGCTCGACTCCGGCCGCGCGGCACGCCTCGAGCACGGTCCAGGTGCCGCGGACGTTGGTGTCGAAGGCGCCGGCGGGGTCGTCGCGGACGGTTCCCACGATCGTCTCGGCGGCGAGGTGGAAGACGGTGTCGATCCGGCGCGCGCCCAGGACCCGGTCGAGGTGGTCGCGATCGACCAACGAGCCCTGCTCCTCGGCGACCTCCGAGCCGATCCCGAGCAGCGCCAGCGTCGAGGGCCTCTCCCGGGCCGACCGGCGATCGAGTGAGACGACGTCGACCCCGCGCTCGAGCAGCGCCCGGCAGAGCCAGGCGCCCACGAACCCGCGGCCGCCGGTGACCAGCGCCGACCTCACCGGACCCGTGCGGGCTCCCAGACGCGCCAGGGCGGCGAGCCGGACTCCCAGAGGTCGTTGAGGAGGATCGCGTCCTTGTAGGTGTCCATGCAGTCCCAGAACCCCTCGTGGCGGAAGCCGTGGAGCTGGCGGTCGGCGGCGAGCGCTTCGAGCGGCTCGCGCTCGAGGACCGAATCGGGACCGAGGCGATCGAGCACCGCCGGCTCGAAGAAGAAGAATCCGGCGTTGACCCACTGCTCCATCCGCGGCTTCTCGGCGAAGCCTGCGATCCGATCGTCGTCGTCGATCATCGCCACCCCCCACTGCGAGCGCGGGCGGACCAGCGTCACCGTCGCGGCGTCGCCGTGGGCGCGGTGGTAGGTGAGCGCGGCGCCGAGATCGATGTCGGCGACGCCGTCGGCGTAGGTGAGCGCGAAGGTCCCGTCCCCGATCCGGTTCGCGGCGAGCGCGATCCGGCCTCCGGTCTGCGTCTCCTCACCGGTCTCGAGGCACTCGACGGCGACGCCGGGCGGCCACGCCTCGGCGGCGGCGAAGCCGGCGATCATCTCGCCGCGGTAGCCGGTCAGCAGCAGGAACCGGCGGAAGCCGTGGGCCGCGTAGATCCGGATGACGTGCCAGAGGATCGGCCGCCCGCCGATCTCGACCAGCGCCTTCGGGATCGCGTGCGTGTGCTCCTGCAGGCGGGTACCGCGACCTCCGCAGAGGATCGCGACGGTCTCGGCGCGCTCCGGCACTAGATGGTCTAGTGGCGTCAGCCGCCGGCGACCGCGGGCAGGATCGTGACCTCGGCGCCGTCGCTGATCGCGGTCTCGAGGCCGTCCTGGAAGCGGATGTCCTCTCCCGACACGTAGACGTTCACGAACCGGCGGAGGTCGCCGTCCTCGGTGATCCGCTCGCGGAGGCCGTCGTGCTTGGCGAAGACCTCGTCGAGCGCGTCGCCGACCGTGGCCGCCTCGACCTCGACCTCGCCCTCACCGCCCGTCGCGGCGCGAAGCTGTGCAGGGATCTTCACCGTGATTGCCATTCGTCGTCAGTCTCCGTTCGCGGTTTTCGGGGAAGTTAGCCGACGAGCTCAGGCGGTGACCGGGCTGCGCTCGGGAACCCGCTCGGCGAACGATTCCAGCGTCGGCTCGATCTCGTGCATCGTGAAGCCCTCGCGGACCGCGTCGAGCGTCTTCAGCCCTTCGCCGGTGATGTAGACGACGACGCGATCGTCGGCGCCGATCTCGCCGCGCTCGGCGAGCTTCGCCAGCGTCGCCGTCGTCACGCCGCCAGCGGTCTCGGTGAAGAGACCGGTCGTCTCGGCCAGCAGCCGGATCCCGGCGCGGATCTCGT
>DATMCB010000244.1:0-3506 GCA_035558835.1 Solirubrobacterales bacterium | reverse complement strand
GCAAGCAGCGCGGCGAGGTCACCGTCGACATCCACACGGCGCGCCCGGGCATCGTGATCGGCAAGTCGGGCTCCGAGGTCGATGCGCTGCGCCGCGACCTGCACGCGATCACCGGCAAGCCGGTCCGCGTCAACATCCGCGAGATCAAGCGCCCCGAGCTCGACGCGAAGCTCGTCGCCCAGTCGATCGCCGAGCAGCTCGAGGGCCGCGTCGCCTTCCGGCGGGCGATGAAGCGGGCGCTGACCTCGGCGATGCGGTCGGGCGCCAAGGGCGTCAAGGTCCAGGTCTCCGGCCGCCTCGGCGGCTCCGAGATGGCCCGTACCGAGGGCTACTCGGACGGGCGGGTGCCGCTCCACACGCTCCGCGCCGACATCGACTACGGCTTCGTCGAGGCCCGGACCACGACCGGGCGGATCGGCGTCAAGTGCTGGATCAACAAGGGCGAGGTCATGCCCGAGGGCTACGCCGGCGCCGGCGACAACGAGGACCTCGGCGGTCGCGGCCGGCGCCCGAGCGAGCGCGGCAACCGCCGCGGCGGCGACGGCCAGGGCCCGCAGGGGGGCCGCGGCCCGCGCCAGGGAGGTCGCTCCTGATGCTGAGCCCGAAGCGCGTCAAGCACCGCAAGCAGCACCGCGGCCGCATGCGCGGCTACTCGAAGGGCGGCACCCAGGTCAGCTTCGGCGAGTACGGCCTGAAGGCGCTCGACCGTGGCTGGATCACCAACCGCCAGATCGAGGCTGCCCGCGTTGCGATGACCCGCAAGATCAAGCGCGGCGGCAAGGTCTGGATCAACATCTTCCCCGACAAGCCCTACACGAAGAAGCCCGCCGAGACGCGAATGGGCTCGGGCAAGGGCAACCCGGAGGGCTGGGTCGCAGTCGTCAAGCCCGGCCGGGTCATGTTCGAGCTCTCCGGGGTCTCCGAGGACCTCGCCCGCGAGGCGATGGAGCTGGCCGGCACGAAACTGCCGGTGAAGACGAAGTTCGTCAGCAAGGGGCAGCCGCAGTGAAGGGCTCGGAGGTGCACCAGATGGGCGACGCGGAGCTCGTCGAGGCGCTCGAGGAGGCGCGGCGCGAGGCGTTCAACCTGCGCCTGCGCAACGCCACCGGCGAGCTCGAGAACACTTCCCGCCTGAACCTGAGCCGCCGCGACGTGGCCCGACTGATGACGGTCGCCCGCCAGCGCGGGATCGACCTCGACAAGGAACTGAAGTAGAGAGATGGCCGAAGAAGAGAAGGATCAAAGCGAAGAGACCGAGGCGCCCGAAGGGGCCGCCGAGGAGGCTCCCGAGGCCGCCGAGGAGCAGGCCGAGGCTCCGGCCGAGGAGGCTCCCGCCGCTGAGGAGGCGCCTGCTGAGGAGGCCCCTGCCGCCGAGGAAGCGTCTGCCGAGGAAGCGCCTGCCGCGCATGCAGATGCCGGCGCCGACGAGGAGCCTGCCGCCGAGCTTTCCCCGAAGCAGCGCCGCAAGCTGGCGCGCTCGACCCACGAGGGCGAGCCGAACCCGCCGACGTCGGTCGACGAGCGCATCGAGCGCCGCGCCGCCGAGCGCCGCCGCAAGGCCGGCGAGCGCCGCCGCTACCGCCAGGGTCGCGGCGCCGCCCGCGCCAAGGCCGCCGGCAAGGGTTCGGGGACCGGCACCGAGCCGGCACCGCGCGAGCCCGGCAGCCCGAAGGTCCGCCAGGGCATCGTCGTCTCCGACAAGATGGACAAGACGATCACCGTCCGGGTCGAGAGCGCCCGCCGCCACCCTTCCTACGAGAAGGTGATCCGGACCTCGAAGATGTACCACGCGCACGACGAGCGCAACGAGGCCGGCGCCGGCGACACCGTCCGTCTGATCGAGACCCGGCCGATGTCGAAGACGAAGCGCTGGCGGCTGACCGAGATCCTCGAGAAGGCGAAGTAGGGCGCTCCGATGATCCAGCAGGAAAGCCGACTCAAGGTCGCCGACAACTCAGGCGCGCGGGAGATCCTCTGCATCCGCGTCAAGGGCGGGCACCATCGCCGCTACGCGAGCGTCGGCGACGTGATCACCGCGACCGTCAAGCACGCGACCCCGCGCGGCGGCGTCCGCAAGGGCGAGGTCGTGCAGGCCGTCGTCGTCCGGACCCGCAAGCAGATCGGCCGCGCCGACGGCACCTACATCGCCTTCGACGAGAACGCCGCCGTCCTGATCGACCCGCAGAACAACCCGCGCGGGACGCGGATCTTCGGCCCGGTCGCCCGCGAGCTGCGCGACCGCGCGTTCATGAAGATCGTCTCGCTCGCCCCGGAGGTGCTCTGACCGTGGCCAAGGCAATGCGCATCCGCACCGACGACCACGTGCTGGTCACCTCCGGCAAGGACAAGGGCAAGCAGGGGAAGGTGATCCGCGTCGACCCGAAGCGCCGCCGGGTGTTCGTCGAGGGCGTCAACATCGTCAAGCGCCACCAGCGGCCGCGGTCGATGAGCGACGCCCAGACGGGCCAAGCTGGCATCATCGACAAGGAAGGTCCGATCGACGTCTCCAACGTCATCCTCCTCGACCCGACCGACAACCAGCCGACCCGGGTCGGCGTGCGGACCGGCGACGACGGCAAGCGGGTGCGCTACTCGAAGCGGACCGACAAGACGATCGACTGACCCATAGGACCCATGGAAGCTGCAACCCAGACACCCGAGAAGACGCAGAGCGAGGCGGCGCCGCCGCCGCGGCTGCGCGATCGCTACCAGAGCGAGGTGCTCCCGGCGCTGATCGAGAAGTTCGGCTATTCGACGCCGATGTCGGCGCCGCGCCTGGTCAAGGTCACGGTCAATATGGGGGTCGGCGAGGCGAGCCGGATCAGCAACGTGATCGACGACGCGACCGGCGAGCTCGCGACGATCACCGGCCAGCGCCCGAGCGTGCGGCGCGCCCGTAAGTCGATCGCGGCGTTCAAGCTCCGCGAGGGGATGCCGGTCGGCGTCGCCGTGACCCTCCGCAAGGCGCGGATGTGGGAGTTCACCGACCGCCTGGTCACGATCGCGATCCCGCGGATCCGCGACTTCCGCGGCCTCAACCCGCGCTCGTTCGACGGCCGCGGCAACTACTCGCTGGGGATCCGCGAGCAGCTCATCTTCCCGGAGATCGACTACGACTCGATCAGCGACACGCGCGGGCTGGACATCACCTTCGCGACCACCGCGGCCTCCGACGAGGAGGGCTTCGAGCTGCTGCTCGGCCTCGGCTTCCCGTTCGCCCAGGAGGGGCGCCCGGGCGGCAAGAGCCAGGAGGCGATCGACGCCGAGGAGGAGGAGCACCGCAAGGAGGAGGCGCGGCAGCGCGCCGAGGCCGAGCAGGCTGCCCTCGAGCAGCTCAAGGAGGAGAACCCGGAGGCTTACGAGAAGCCGGCCGCCGACCAGGACGCCGAGGGCGAAGAAGGCGAGTCCGGCTCGAACGACGGACAAGAAGAAGAGGAGTAGATGGCAAAGACGTCACAACGCGTCAAGCAGGCTGCGGGCTCGAAGTTCAAGGCGCGCAACTACAA
>DATMCB010000243.1:0-2054 GCA_035558835.1 Solirubrobacterales bacterium | reverse complement strand
AGGCGTTCGGCGAGCCGCTCGAGACGATCGGGATCGCGGTCGCCGCCGCCGTCCTCCTCCTCCTGCCGCTCTTCGAGGTCGGCGCCGACCCGGTCGCCGGGATCGTCGGCGCCCTCGTCGGCCTCGCGATGGGCGCCGTCGCGGCCCGACGCTTCGACGCGTCGGCAGGCTGAGCTCCGCCCGCCGGCCCGCGTGCCGGGGCGTCGCGCGGGGTATGTTCAGCCCGTGTCCGGCGCCCGATTCAGCGAGGCCGAGCTCGAGGAAGCCGTGAGCCGGCTCACCGACGGCACCCGCCTGCGTGCCGCCGAGGCCCGCGTCGCCGCGGCGGCTCCGGCGCTCCAGCGGGTCCTCGCCGGGGCCCTCGCCGCCGGAGGCTGGTTCGGCGAATCGCACCGGGCGGAGCTCGAGCGGGTCGTCTCGGTCGACGACCCCGACGAGCGGGCCACCGCGGTCGACGTCCTCCTCGCCGAGGAGACCCGGATCTCGATGATGGTCGGGGTCGCGGTCGGCTGGGCGCTCGCCGACGAGCTCGGACCACCCACGATCACCAACGACGAGGAGGAGAGTTGACGATGGACATCAGATGGCTTGGACACAGCTGCTTCGAGCTCAGCGACGGCACGGCGCGAGTGCTGATCGATCCGTTCCTGAAGCCGAACAGCCCGACCGCCCCGGTCACCGGCGAGGAGGTCGAGCCGACCCACATCCTGCTCAGCCACGGCCACGCCGACCACATCGCCGACGCCGTCGGAGTCGCGACCCGGACCGGAGCGCCGGTGGTGGCGATCGTCGAGCTCGCGAAGTGGCTGGACGCGCGCGGCGTCGAGCAGACCTTCGACCCGAACCTCGGCGGCGTCGTCGAGTTCGACTGGGGCTGGGTCAAGCTCGTCCAGGCATTCCACACGAACACGACGCCGAGCGGCGAGGAGGGCCATGAGCCGTTCAGCGCCGAGACCGGGACCTCGATCGGGCTGCCCGCCGGCCTCGTCGTCAACATCGGCGGCGTCACCGTCTACCACGCCGGCGACACCTGTCTGTTCGGCGACATGAAGCTGATCGCCGAGCGGACGCCGCTCGACGTCGCGATCGTCCCGATCGGCGGCCATTACACGATGGGTGTCGACGACGCCGCCTACGCCTGCGGCCTGCTCGACGCCGGAACGGTGCTGCCGATGCACTACGACACGTTCCCGGCGATCGAAGCCGATGCCGGGGAGTTCAAGCAGAAGGTCGAGAGCGGCACCGACGCCGAGGTCGTGGTGCTCGAGCCGGGCGGCACCCACACCGTCTGAAGGCTTGCTGACGCGGTCGCCGGCGCCGCCCCCTCGGGGACGGCGCCGTGCAACCGGTCAGTCCCAGTCCACCGAGGCGCCTCGCCGAGTCCAAGGGCGAGCGATCGTGCCAATCGTGCGCCGGCAGAACCGATCCGGACGGTGTTCGATCGGATTGGCCCCGGGCAGAGGGCCTCCCGCCGCCGCGGACAGGGTGCAGTCCGGCCGGCAGGTGTTCGATCGAGCCGTCACGGCCACCCCCATCGGCACCTGGGGGCTGGACCTTAGGCAGCTCCTGGGCGCTGGACGCCCGTCCGGCTCAGCCGACCGGGGCGGTGACCGGCGCGGTCGGCGCGGTCGGATCTCCGGCCGGGTCCGGTGCCGGAGTCGGCGTCACCACCGGGTCGGGATCGGTCGTCCCGGGGTCGGTGGGCTCGGTCGGCTCCGTCGGCGTCACCGGGTCGGCCGGGGCGCTGCCGGTGTCCTGGCCGCCGGTCCCGGTCGCCGTCGTCGGCTCGGTCGGCGGCGCGACGGCGACGTTGCCCTCCTCCGGGGTCGTCACGACGGTGGGCTCGGTCGCCGGCTTCGGAACGTCGGTCGCCGGCTCGTTCGCCGGCGGCGCCTCGGTTCGGGCGTCGGCCGGGCCCTGGTCGGCCATCCGGTCGTTGGTGCCGGCCGGCGGGTCGGCTGCCGGGGCCGGGGCCGCGACGCGGTCGACCAGGCGGGCCTGGACGTGGACCGGCTTCGCGACCGGCTCGGTGACCGTGACCGCGGCCGGGGTGA
>DATMCB010000242.1:0-6050 GCA_035558835.1 Solirubrobacterales bacterium | reverse complement strand
AGACTCAACCACCCGGTCGAGGTCCCGACGGAATCGTGGCCCCTCATTGTCGATCTCGCCTGGCCGGAGATCCGGCTGGCGATCGAGCTCGACAGCCAGCGCTTCCACGGTGACTGGGAGCGGGCCGAGCGCGACCGCGAGCGCGACCAGGCGCTCGCCCTCGCCGGATGGGAATGCCATCGATTCGTTCGCCGGGCGGTCGTCGAGGATCCGGCGCGGGTCGCAGGCCGGCTGGAGCAGCTGTACGCGCTGCGAGTCGGAATAGGGTTGCGGAATGACGGAAGCAATCGAGCCCCCGGAGCGGCCCGAGCCTGAGAGCGGGTCCGGCGCCGACGAGGCGAGGCGGGTGGCCGACTCGAGCTCGCTGCTGGTCCGCTGGATGTCGATCGGGGATGCGAACTCGGGCGGCTTCATCCACGGCGGGACGGTGATGCGTCTCGTCGACGAGGCAGCGGGGCTGGCGGCAATCAAGCACTCCGGGCGTAGGGTCGTCACCGCCGGCATGGACCGGATGACCTTCAACACGCCGGTCTTCGTCGGCGAGCTGCTGCGCTGCACGGCGTCGGTGAACGCGGTCTGGCGGACGTCGATGGAGGTCGGTGTGCGGGTCGAGGCGGAGAACCCGTTCACCGGCGAGGCCCGCCACACGTCGACCGCCTACCTGACGATGGTCGCGCTCGACGAAGGCCGGCCGGTGCCGGCCCCGAAGCTGATCGCCGAGAGCGACGAGGAGAAGCGCCGCCAGCGCGAGGCCGAGGTCCGCCGCGCGAACCGGCTCGCCGAGCGGGATCAGATTCTCAAGGGCCGCTGAGGCTTCCGGAAAGCGAAGCGCCACCCCAAACCGATTCAGGGTGGCGCTGGTTCCGGCTCCGCAGTGAGCCGGCGCTCGTGTAGGTGGTTCTACGCCTTGGTGACGTTGACCGCCTGCGGGCCCTTCGCGGAATCCTCCATGTCGAAGTTGACCCGGTCACCCTCGTCGATGCGAGCACCGCCGACGATGTTGCTGATGTGGACGAAGGCGTCCTTGTCGCCACCCTCGTCAGGCGCGATGAAGCCGTAGCCCTTCTCGCCGTTGAACCACTTGACGGTTCCACTTGCCATTTCGCATTGCCTCCAATGCCGTTTGTTCTGCGGCCCGATGAAAAGCACTGCGTGGCAGTGGTCCTCGTCTTCAAGCACACATTTCTTCGTACACGGCCCGGCGATTCCCCCGGACCTCGCCGAATCGTAGAGCCCCGGCGCCCATCTGGTCGCTAGGTTCCCCGATGCCTTGAGCGGGTTCGAGCCACTCGACGACGGACGCCTCGACCGGAAGAGCGACGAGGAGCTAGTCGCCTACGTCGTCGACGCCTTCTCGGCAGGCAACTACGAGGCCGGGCGCCGCGCGGCCGGGATCGTGACCTGGCGGTTGGAGCCGCTCGTCCGGGGGCGGGTCGTGGCGAGGGTCCCGACCAACCACTGCGACGACGTCGTGATGAACGCCCTCGAGTCGTTCGTGAAGTCGGTCTTCCGCGGCAAGGTGATCCACTCCGTCCGCGCCTTCATGGCGACGATCGTCCAGCGCCGGATCGCCGACTTCCATCGCGACCGCGAAGGCGATCCCGAGCAGCTCCCGCTGGCCGGCGAGCACGTCGGCGAGGAGGACTCCTACGGCGCCGAGGAATCAGTCGAGGACGAGACCGGTCTGATCGCTGCCAAGGACGCGATCGACAGGGTCCTCGCAAGCCGCAGCGATTTCCACCGTAAGGTGATCCTGCTCTATGGCCCGGAGCCGGTCGGCGGAGAGGACCTTCCTGCAAGAGAGGTCGCCGAGCGGATGAACAGCGACCACGGCGAGACGGTCAGCGAGGCGAACGTGCAGCAGATCTGGCGTCGCTTCAAGGTCGACGTGGATGCGGAGCTGTCGGCGGGGGAGGATGTGGAGGCCTCCGATGAGTGAGATCGACCGACTGATCGAGGAGTTCGCCGCCGATTACGAGGCCGGCCGCGCCGTCGATCCGGCGGCGCTGCTCGGGCGCGCCGGGCCGGACGAACGTCAGGAGCTGGCCGCGCGGCTCGACAGCTACCTCATGACGGCGCCACCCCGAAAGTGGGATCCCGAAGCGTACGAGGGCTCGCCGGCACAGCGCGCCGTCGATCGCGTCTACGAGTCGCTGGAAGAGGTGAACGTCACCTGGCAGGTGCTGCTGCCCGACCTCCGCAACCGGGCGCAGATCAAGCGTCAGGACCTGGTCGAGCGGCTCGCCCGCGCGCTCGGCTTCGACTCCGGCCCCGAGGTCGCGAAGGTCGGCGACTACTACAACCGGATGGAGCACGGCCAGCTTCCCGCGAGCGGCGTCGCCGCGAAGGTGACCGATGCGCTGGCGACGATCCTCGATACCGGCGCCGGACGGCTCCGTGCCGCCGGCGCCCGGACCGACGCGGCGCCGGGCGGGCCACAGGCGGCGTTCGCCCGGACCGCGACGCCGGATGCCGAGTTCGCCGAGGAGCCGCTGCTCGACGCCGACGCCGACGAGATCGCCCCGGCGCCGGCCGCGCGCGACGAGATCGACGCCCTCTTCCTCGACGGCTGACCGACGGCAGCCGCCGCCCTCGGGCTGGCTAGGATCGACCCATGGAGGGGGTCACCGACCGCGCCGAGGAGCTTCTCGCCGAGGTCCCGGGGTGGATCTGGGACGGGCGCTCGCTGCCGGTTCCGGTCGAGGACATCGCCGACAGCCACTGCGGCCTGCTGGTCCGCGACGTCGACGACATGACGGCGGCGCCGGGCTGCCCGCGGCTCGACGGCGATCAGACGATCTCGGGGCTGCTGCTGCCGGGCCGCGGGGAGATCTGGGTCAACGCCGAGGAGGCGAAGCAGTGGCCGCCGCGGCGGCGCTTCACGATCGGCCACGAGCTCGGCCACTGGGCGCTCCACCAAGACGAGCAGACGGCGCTCTTCTGCCGGCACGGGTCGGTCGATCCCGAGGACAAGAATGACCGTCCCCCGATCGACCCGATCGAGGAGCAGGCGAACTGGTTCGCGGCGTCGATCCTGATGCCGGCGGGGCTCATCCGGGCCCATTACGAGCGCACCGGCGGCAACTTCGCGGCGCTCTGCGCGATCTTCAAGTGCTCGGGGGCGGCGATGGGTCGCCGCCTCCATCAGGTGATCCCGCGGCAAACCGGGTAGAAGTCAGACGACGATCTCCCGACCACCGAACATCCTCTACATCCACTCGCACGACACGGGCCGCCACGTCCAGCCGTACGGGTACTGGGTGCGGACCCCGCACCTGCAGATGCTGGCCGAGCAGGGCGTCCTCTTCAGGAATGCGTTCTGCGGATCGCCGACCTGCTCGGGCTCCCGCGCGGCACTGCTGACCGGTCAGCAATGCCACAACAACGGGATGCTCGGGCTCGCTCACCGGGGCTGGTCGCTGAACGACTACGGCCAGCACTTGATCCACCCGCTCCGCGAGGCCGGCTACCACTCGATCCTGGTCGGCGAGCAGCACATCTCGACGGACCCGAGTGTGATCGGTTACGACCACGTCGTCGAGGTCGACACCCATCATGCGGCCGAGATCGCGCCGGCCGCGAACCTGATGCTGCGGGAGACGACCGAGCCGTTCTTCATGTCGGTCGGCTTCTTCGAGACCCATCGCGAGTTCGAGCTGCCGAGCTCGGTCCGCGACGCGCTCTACGCCCAGCCGGCGCCGAACCTCCCCGACACCCTCGCGACCCGCGAGGACATGGCCTCCTTCAAGGCCAGCGCCCGCTCGCTCGACGAAGGGATCGGCTCGGTCCTGAACGAGCTTCACCGCGCCGGCCGCGACGAGAACACCCTGATCGTCTGCACGACCGACCACGGCCTCGCCTTCCCGCGGGCGAAGGCGACGCTGTTCGACCGCGGGACCGGGGTGATGATGATCATGCGGGGCCCCGGCGGCTTCCTCGGCGGCAAGGTGATCGAGTCGATGGTCAGCCATCTCGACGTCTACCCGACGCTCTGCGAGCTCGCCGGGGTGCCGACGCCGGCGTTCGCGCAGGGGGATTCGCTGCTGCCGCTCGTCACCGGCGAAGCCGACGCGAGCCACGACGCCGTCTTCACCGAGATGACCTTCCACGCCGCCTACGAGCCGCAACGCGCGATCCGGACCGAGCGCTGGAAGTACATCCGCCGCTTCGACGGCTACGACCGCCCGGTGCTCGCCAACTGCGACGACAGCGCCACCAAGGAGCTCCTGGTGTCGGCCGGCTGGGGCGATCAGATCGTCCCGCGCGAGGAGCTCCACGATCTCGTGCTCGACCCCAACGAGGGCCGCAACCTCGCCGACGACCCGGCCCACCGCGGCGTCCGCGCCGAGCTCGCCGGCCGGCTCGACGAGTGGATGGAGGCGACCGACGACCCGCTCCTCGCCGGACCGGTCGAGGCGCCTCCGGGGGCGATCGTCAACCGCCAGGACCAGGTCTCCCCCGCCGAGCCCGCCGAGCCGGGATGGACGCCGGCGGAGCCGAGCGGGGCGGTGCGATGAAGCCGGAGCGCTCCTACCTCGTCTGCTCGACGCCGCGATCGGGGAGCACGCTCGTCTGCAAGGCGCTCCGCGACACCGGGGTCGCCGGCCGTCCCGAGGAGTACTTCGAGGCGCTCCGCAGCACCGGCCGGCCGCGCCGGCCCGAGGAGTACTTCGCCGGCGTCGACGACCGCTCGATCTTCGACGAGCTCGGCGAGCCCGAGGACGGCGGCCAGCCGCCGGCGGCCTGGAGCCGCAACGCCTACGACCGCTACCTCGAGTGGGCGATGGAGCAGGGAACGACCGAGAACGGCGTCTTCGGGGCGAAGCTGATGTGGCAGTACCTCGGTGACTTCGTCGGGCTGCTGCGCGGCATCCCCGACTACCGCGGTCTGCCGCTGACCGAGATCCTTCCGGCCGCCTTCCCGGAGCTGACGTTCGTGCGGGTCGTCCGCGCCAACAAGATCCGTCAGGCGGTCTCGCTCTGGAAGGCCGTGCAGACGGCGAGCTGGAGCGACCACGGCGGCGATCAGACGCCGAGCGAGGAGGCCCCGTATCGCGCCTACCTCGAGGAGATGAAGCCGCAGCTCCGCTTCCACTATCGGGCGATCAGCCACCTGCTCGACCAGATCCTCGTCGCCGAGGCGAACTGGGACGCCTTCTTCGAGCACACGCGGATCAGGCCGATCCTCGTCCTCTACGAGAACTTCTACGCCGACTACGCGGCCAGCACGTTGAACATCCTCGACCGGCTCGGGCTCGAGCCGCCCCCCGAGTTCGCGCCGGAGCCACAGATGCGCCGCCAGTCGGACGGGATCAACGACGACTGGGCGCGACGTTTCAGCGAGCTGCGGCTCGGGACCGAGTTCGACCTCGTCCCGGCGCAGGGAGGGGAGCGGTAGGAGGTTGTGGCTCCGCGGCAACGCCGGTAGGTTGAGCCCGCCAGGCACCCACCCCCTAACAGTCGGGAATGTTGGTGCCGATAGGGGGAACGTGACAACCGGAACGGTGCTCCGAGCAGAGGAACGGGAGGCGCTTCTGCGCGTCGTCACCGCGGCCCTGGCTGCCAACGATCTCGACTCGATCCTCGAGTTGACGGCAACCGAGTCGCGGCAGGCGGTCGGCGCGGCGTCGCTGTCGATCAGCCGCTTCGAGAACGACCAGTCCCGCTACCGGGTCCTGATCAACGTCGGCGACCTCGGGCCCGGCGAGGAGACGTTCCCGGTCAACGAGGTCTACGAGGTCTCCTCCTATCCGCGGCTGCGGGAGATGGCGGAGACCGGGCGTCCGCACTTCTCCTCGGTCGACGACCCCGACATCGATCCGGCGTCGCTGGAGATCCTCATCCAGTTCGAGAAGACCTCGGACATGAGCGTGCCGATCGAGGTCGAGGGGCGCCGCTGGGGCGGCATCTGGGCCTCGACCGCCGCCGGCGATCCGCCCTTCCGCGCCGCCGACGTCCGCTTCCTGGAGGCGATTGCGGCCCAGATCGCCGCCGTCGTCAGCCGCTCGGAGATGTTCTCGCGGGTCTCGCGGATGGCCTACGAGGACCCG
>DATMCB010000241.1:0-3204 GCA_035558835.1 Solirubrobacterales bacterium | reverse complement strand
GGCGGCTCGGCTGACCTCGCGCCGTCGACCTCCACGAACCTCGACGACTACCCGAGCGTCCGCCGCCACGACTTCGGCGGTCGCAACCTCCACTTCGGGATCCGCGAGCACGCGATGGGTGCGATCGTCAATGCGATGACGATCGAGGGGCTGCGCGCCTACGGCGCGACGTTCCTCGTCTTCAGCGACTACATGCGCGGCGCGATCCGGCTCGCGGCGATCATGGATGTTCCATCGATCTTCGTCTTCACCCACGACTCGATCGGGGTCGGCGAGGACGGCCCGACCCATCAGCCGATCGAGCAGGTCCCGGCGCTGCGGGCGATGCCGAACCTCGACGTGATCCGTCCCGCCGACGCGAACGAGACGGCGCAGGCCTGGCACTGGCTGCTCGGCGGCGAGCGCAACCCGACGGCGCTGGCGCTGACCCGCCAGAAGCTGCCGATCCTCGATCGCGCCGCGATCCCGGACGACGCGATCGAGCGCGGCGCCTACGTCCTTCGCGACCCCGACGGCGGCGGCGGGCCCGACGTGATCCTGATCGGCACCGGTTCGGAGGTCTCGCTCTGCCTCGATGCGGCCGACCTGCTCGCCGGGGACGGGACCGCGGTTCGCGTCGTCTCGATGCCGTGCATGGAGCGGTTCGCGAAACAGGAGGAGGCCTACCGCGACGAGGTCCTGCCGCCGGGGGTGAGCGCACGGGTCTCGGTCGAGGCCGCCGCCACGTTCGGCTGGGACCGCTGGATCGGCGAGGCCGGCTACGCCGTCGGAATCGACCACTTCGGCGCCTCGGCGCCGGCAGCGGACGTGTTCAAGGGATTCAACCTGACCGCCGAGGAGGTCGCCGGCCACGCCCGCAACGTGATCGGGGCCGGCTCGTGAGGTTCGCCTGCGGCTTCGATCACGGTGGCTACGCGCTCCGCGAGACCGTCTTCACCGCGCTCGAGACCGACGGCCACGTCCCCGTCGACCTCGGCGCCGCCGTGCTCGATTCCGGCGACGACTACCCCGACTTCGCGCTCGCGGTCGTCAAGGCGATGCTCGCCGGCGACGCCGAGCGCGGCATCCTCGTCTGCGGCTCCGGGGCCGGCGTCGCCGTCGCGGCGACGAAGGTGAAGGGCATTCGCGCGGCGATGGCCCACGACACCTACACCGCCGCCCAGTGCGTCGAGCACGACGACTGCAACGTGCTCGCCCTCGGCGCCCGCGTGATCGGGCCGGAGATCGCCTCCGAGCTGGTCGCCGCCTTCGCCAACGCCGTCTTCAGCGGCGAGGAGCGCCACGTCCGCCGGCTCGCCAAGGTCGACGCGATCGAGCGCGATGGCATCGACGCGCAGCTCTGACTAGACGACCCGTTCGGTGCCGCTGTAGACGTTGACCGAACCGCTCCGGGCGAAGCCGGCGAGGGTGATCCCGCGGTCGGTTGCGAGCTCGATCGCGAGCGAGGTCGGGGCGCCGACGCCGACGAGGACGGGGCAGCCGGCGACGCCGGCCTTCTGGACGAGCTCGAAGGCGACCCGGCCGCTGACGACGAGGATCAGATCGGAGAGCGGGACGAGGCCGTCGAGAAGCGCCCGGCCGATCACCTTGTCCATCGCGTTGTGGCGGCCGACGTCCTCGCGGGCGATGATCGCGCGCCCGTCGGCGTCGAAGAGGCCGGTGGCGTGGAGCCCGCCCGTGAGCTCGAAGGCGGGCTGGCGGAGATGCTCGGGGAGGGCGGCGAGGAGCGCTCGCGAGACCGCTGGTCCCGGCGTTGCCGCCGGGGCGTCGACGGCCACCTGCTCGATCGCCCCCTTGCCGCAGACGCCGCACGACGACGACGTGTAGAAGCTCCGCTCGCCGGGGTCGCGGATGAGCGGTCCGGCGACCTCGATCGCGTTGGCAGCGAGGTCGGCCGGCGGTCCCGTCTCGCGCGGTCCGTCGATCAGCCCCTCGCCGTGGAGAAAGCCGAGCGCCAGCTCCTCGTCGCGACCCGGGGTCCGCATCGTCACCGCGATCGGTTGGCCGTCGACGCGGATCTCGAGCGGCTCCTCGACAGCCACCTCGTCGTCGTGGCCGTCGCGGCTGATCCGCTTGTGCATGCGGGGGTCGATCACCGGCTCCATCACTGCCCTGATTCCCGTTCTGCGGCAAGCGAAGCTTCGGCGTCCGCCAGCCCGGCGGGGTCGTTGACGTTCGCGAAGATCACGCTCGGGTCGCCGTGGCGAGCCAGCTCCTCGCCGGCGATCACCTCGGCTCTCAGCTCGGCGACGAGACGCCGCATCGGCGCCGCGGTGGCCAGCGAGGCGCGCAGCTGCGGCAGCAGCTCGGGGTCCCAGCGGGCGACGAGCGGCTGCGGGCTCGGGTCGGCCGGGATGACGAGCGGCGCCTCCCGTGCCGCGAGCGCCACGATCAGCGAGGCGGGAAGCAGCGGGAGGTCACAGGCGATGCCCACCAGCGGCTCGCCGAGCACCTCGAGCGCGGCGACGATCCCGGCCAGCGGGTGGACGGGCTCGTCGGGCTCGATCAGGACCTCGCAGTCGAGCGCCGGCAGCGCTGAGCCGGACTTGGCGACGACGACGGGCTCGAGGCCGGCGTCCCGGACGGTCGCGATCGGATAGGCGATCAGCGGCCTGCCGGCGAGCTCGACGGCAGCCTTCGGTCCGCCCATCCGGGTGCCGCGACCGCCCGCCATGATCGCCGCGCGCGTCGCCCTCATCGCTCCAGTCTCGCAGCGATCGGCGATGATCCGCCGGTGGCGCTGACCGACATCGATACCGCTCGCGCGCTCGTCCTCGACCGCGTCCGCCCGGCAGGACGGGAGATCGTCGCCCTGCGCGCCGCCGACGGCCGGATCGCCGCCCGCGAGGCCGTCGCCCGGGTCGCGGTGCCGGGCTTCGACAACTCGGCGATGGACGGATTCGCCGTCCGCGCGGCCGACGTCGCCGCTGCCGGCGAGCAGGCACCGTGCGAGCTCCGCGTCGTCGACGAGTCTCGTGCCGGTCGTCCCGCTACGGCCGAGCTCGGAGCCGGCGAGGCGATCGCTATCTCGACCGGGGCAATGGTCCCGGCCGGCGCCGATGCCGTCGTCCGCGTCGAGGACACCGACCGGAGCGGCGAGACGGTCGCGGTCAGCGCCGCGGTCGGGGCGGGCACGAACATCCGCCGCGCCGGCGAGGACGTCCGCAAGGGCGACGTCCTGCTCGAGCCCGGCGCGCGGATCGG
>DATMCB010000240.1:0-3584 GCA_035558835.1 Solirubrobacterales bacterium | reverse complement strand
CAGAACGTCTCCAAGCATCTCGGCGTCCTCCACAACGCCGGCATCGTCAGCCGCCGCAAGGAGGGAACGAGTTCGCTCTACAGCGTCGCCGACGAGGGGGTCTTCGACCTCTGCGAGCAGGTCTGCGGCGGCCTGCAGGACCGCTTCGCCGAGCTCACCGAGATGGTCGGGGGGCGCTCGTGAGCGCCGCATGCGAGAAGCCCAGCGCCACCACGGCCGCCGGTCGGAGCGAGCGCTGGCCGCTCGAGCGGGTCCTCTTCGCGATCGCCGGCACCGTCGTACTGATCGGCGCCCTGCTGTCGGCGCTCGTCAGCCCGTGGTTCCTGCTTCTGATCGCCTTCGTCGGCCTCAACCAGTGGCTCTACGTCCTCGCCGGCGACTGCCCGATGTCGCTCCTGCTGACCCGGGTCTTCCGCCTCCGCAAGCTGGTGACCCGGTGAGCGCCGCCGCCGGCACCACGCCCGCCGCCGCGGCGGAACCGGGTCCGAAACGACCCGAGGACGGACCCGACGCCCGGCTGCACCGGCTCGGCCGCCTGGGGCGGCTGGGGCGGTGGGCGGCCGATCATGCGCGAATCGTCTTCGCCGCCTGGGCGGTGCTCGCCGTCGGGCTCGGCATCTTCGCCCCGAAGGTCGAGCACGCGCTCTCAGGAGCGGGCTGGCAGGCGAACGGCTCGGAGTCGGTTACCGTCCGTGATCTCGTCCAGCGCGAGTTCGGCGGTCTCAACAGCACCGGCCTGATGGTCGTCGTCCACAGCCCGACCGCGACCGTCGACTCGGCGCAGGTCCGCGCGACCCTCGCGGCCGTCACGCGACGGTTGGAGGCCGATCCGCGCGTCGCCACGGTCGCTCCACCGCAGCCGCGCACGACGATCAGCGCCGACGGGCACACCGCGATCGTGACCGCCGGCGCCGGCGCCGACAGCAACGAAATGGTCCGCGCGGCCGATGACCTGAAAGGCCCGATCACCGCGCTCGGCACCGAACAGGTCCAGGTCGCCATGACCGGCGCATCGGGGATGTGGTCCGACTTCAACGAAGCCAATCGCGACGCGATGATGAAGTCGGAGATGATCAGCTGGCCGGTGACGCTGGCGATCCTGGTCCTCGCGTTCGGCTCACTCGTCGCCGCCGGGCTGCCGCTGCTTCTGACGATCCTCGGCCTCGTCGCCTCGGCTGGATCGCTTTACCTGCTGACCGAGCTGACGCCGGTGTCGATCTGGGCGATGAACTTCGCCCTGATGTTCGCGCTAGCGCTCGGAATCGACTATGCGCTCTTCATCGTCTACCGGTTCCGCGGCGCGCTCTTCGGCTCCCGCGAGCAACCCGCCGACGCCGTCGCCGAGACCATGGACACTGCCGGCAAGGCGGTCCTGTTCAGCGGCCTGACGGTGCTGATCTCGCTGAGCGCGGTGATGCTCGTCGACAGCCCCGCCTTCCGGTCGATGGCGCTCGGGATCATGCTCTCGGTCGTCTTCGTGCTCGCCGCGACCCTGACTCTGCTGCCCGCCGTGCTCGCGAAGCTCGGCCCCCGGGTCGACAAGCTCGCCCTGCCCTGGGTCCACTCCGGCGAGCATCGCTCGGCTCGCTTCGCAGCCTGGGGGGAGTGGCTGTGGCGTCACCCCTGGGCCCCGGGGGTCGGCACCGCAGCGGCGCTGCTCGCCCTCGCCGCGCCGGTGCTGTCGCTCGATACCGGCATGCCGTCGATCAAAGTCGTTCCCGCGGGCGATACGAGCAGGCAGGGCTACGAGCTCGTCCAGCAGCAGTTCGGCCCCGGAGCTCCGGGGGCGCTTCAGGTCGTCGCGCCGGTCGCCGACGCCCGCACGGTCGGCGCCGCGCTCGCGGCCGACCCGGGCATCGCGCAGGTGACGCCGCCGCAGCCCGGCGTGTCCGGCGACGTCGTCCTGATCCAGGCCGTCCCCGCGAACGATCCGTCGGCCGATGCCCTCGGCACGACGATCGATCGCCTCCGCTCCGAGCTGCCCGCCGGGGCCAGCGTCGGCGGCGCGGTCGCCGAGAACCACGACCTCGAGGCCGAGCTGGCGACGAAGACGCCGCTGGTGATCGCGGTCGTCCTCGGCCTCGGCTTCCTGCTGCTGCTCGTCGCCCTGCAGGCGCCGCTGATCGCCGCGCTCGGCGTCGTCACCAACCTGCTCGCGACCGGCGCCGCCTTCGGCGTTGCCAAGCTGATCTTCCAGGAGGGCCACGGCGCGGGGCTGCTCGGTTTCGAGCCGCAGGGCTTCCTCGATGCCTGGGGGCCGGTCTTCTTCTTCGCGATGATCTTCGCGATCAGCATGGACTACACCGTCTTCCTGCTGTCGAGCGCGAAGGAGCACTGGGATCGCAGCCACGATGCCCACGCGGCGATGGTCGGCGGGCTCGCCCACTCCGGCCGGGTGATCTTCGCCGCCGCCGCGGTGATGGTCGCGGTCTTCTTCACGTTCGCGCTTTCGGGACCGTTGCCGCCGAAGGAGATGGGGATCATCCTCGGCATCGCCGTCCTCCTCGACGCGCTGCTCGTCCGGCTGCTGCTCGTGCCCGTGCTGCTGCGGCTGACCGGGCGGGCGGCGTGGTGGCTGCCGAGCTGGCTGCGGCGGGTCCTGCCCGACATCCGCTTCGGACACTGAGATCGGAGGACCGGGTGGGGCCGGTGGTGGAGAAGAGGCCCCTGCCGCCTCTCGGAGAGAAATCCACCACCGGCCCGGCCGGTTGTCGTGAAACACGAGAGGGACGCCCCCGGATTGGGAGAGCTGGGACGCCCCTCTCGCGCCCTTGCTGTTCCGCCTACGCCCTGTTCAGGGCAGTGGCACCTTCCCCAGCAACTTCTTCGCGAACGGCTCGGTGCCGTTGACGAGCTCGAGCCCGTCGAAGCCGTGCGCTCGCGCGTATGCCAGCTCGCTGCCGACGTCGCCGACGCCGTTCGAAGCGGGAAGCGGAGCGATCGCGACCGTGCTCAGCGTCCCCAAGGCGGCGCCGTTCGCGTTCAGGAACGCCGACCCGGAGTCACCCGGGATGCCCGGCGTCAGCGTGTAGACGCTGTAGCTCCAGCCGCCCGGCGTCCGCTCGACGACCAGCCCGTTCTTCGGGCTGAGCGCGGTCACGCCGCCGCGCAGCGACGAGTTCCCGTACGTGTAGACCTGCTCGCCGGCAGCGGCGGTGCCGACGCCGCTCGGGCCGCCGAAGTCGGGGATCGACGGATTGACCTTGCCGACGTCGGCGGGGTCGATCCGGACCAGCGCGAGGTCGTTGTAGGCGCAGGTCTCCTCGTCGGCCGTGCCGTTGGCCTGCATCGTCAGCCACGAGTTGTAGGCGAGCGTCCCCTTCACCGAGGCGCCGTCGACCTCGACCTTGGTGCCGAGCGGCAGCGAGGCCGAGGTGCAGCCATCGGTGTCGGTGGCGGCACCGGTCGACGAGCAATGGGCGGCCTGGCCGATGTAGGTGTCGGTGCCGCGGGTGAAGATGAAGTTCGAGGTGCATTGGCCGGAGCCCTCGGTGTTGGTCATCACGCCGGGGTGGATCGGCGCGGTCGCGGCCGGCGCCCAGGCGGATGCGGCGGCGGGGAGGAGCGCGACGACGACGAGCGCG
>DATMCB010000239.1:0-2432 GCA_035558835.1 Solirubrobacterales bacterium | reverse complement strand
GTCGGCGTGGTGATCGTGCTGCTCAGCCAGCTGTTCGTGTTCCTCGCCCCGCGGCTGGTCGGCATCGCGGCCCTGGCCGGGTCGCTCGCCACGGCGTTCATCGCCCTCGCCTGGCTGTCGTTCACGTTCCAGGCGCTGCTCTACGGCGCGGCCTGGGTTCGGGTGCGCGACGATCACGCCCGCGCGGCGGCGTCAGCCCTGGCGGGTACCGCAGCGCCGGCAGAACCGGGCGGTGGCGGACAGTGACAGTCCGCAGCTGATGCACGGCGCCACGCCGCCGGCCGGACGGGCCGCAGCCGCCGGGGTGCTCGCGACCTCGCGAGCCGACTCCGCCCAGAGCGACTCGAGGCCGCCGGCCGAGGCCGCGGGGCGACCCAGGAACGGCAGGCCGGTGGCCGGGCGCTGGCTCGGCCACTCTGGCTGGGTCGGCCACTGCGGTTCAGCCGTGGGGACCGTCGGCTCGGCGGGGGTCGCGTCCGGGGCGATGATCTGCCACGTCGGCTGCGGGACGATGTCGTCCGCCGCGGTCGGCGGGGCGGCCTCCGCCGCGATCGGCTCGACCGGGGCTGGAGCGACGGGTGCCGGAGCGGCGGGCTCCGGAGCGGCGGGCTCCGGAGCCTCCACGGCGGCGGCTTCCGGCACGGCGGCGATGATGGCGGCGGCCGCGAGCACGTCGCGCGGCGGGGCGCTCGGCTCGGCGGTCGGCGTAACCGGCTCGACCGGCGCGGCGTCGGTCAGGCTCGTCGCTTCGACGATGCTCGGCTCGAGGGTCGGGGGCGTCGCTTCGGGCGCGGCGGCGTCGTCGGTCGCCTCGAGCGCCGCGGCGGCGGCCAGGCCACCTGCGACCGCACCGGCGTCGGCCGGTCCAGCCTCGGCGGCGGCCGGTCCAGCCTCGGCGGCGGCCTGCTCGCGCTCGTAGGCGGCGATCTCGTCGTCAAGGCTCTGACCCGGCCGGAAGCGTCGGAACATGGCGCTCGTTTGGTCGGAGGCCACGGCTGCCCGCCCGTCGACATCGCCGGCATCGACGGCGCCGACGTTGGATTCGCTGGCGGCAGGGGGAGCGACCGGGATCTCGGGCGCGGGGGCCTCAGGGGTAGGCGCGGCGGTCGCCGCGACGTCGGGGGCTTCGGTCGGGGCATCGGCGACCAGCTCGGACGAGTCGGGCGCGGCGACCAGCTCGGCCGGTTCGGGCGTGGCGACGGCGCCCAGGGCGGCGAGCCGGGCGGCGGCATCGATCTGCTCGAGGTCGCCGAGATCGCCGAGGTCGTCCGCCGACGTCGGCTCGGTGGCATCCAGGACCTCCGCGTCGCGCATGAGGTCGGAGGTCGGCCAGGCCATCGCGGCCATGCCGTCGTCGTGGCCGTTGCCGTTGGTCCCATTCGTGCCGTTGGCGGCGGCGACGGTGAGCCCGGCGGGCGCGTCGAGGTCCGGGAACGGCGCCGGCATGATCTCGTGGCCGAGATGCGGCGAGCACGACAGGCACTGCCCGTCGGCCTCGTTCCAGCAGTTGCCGCACGTGTACTGGCGGCAGTTCATGCAGAAGTTGAAGGTCTTGTGGAAGGCGTCCAGCTGCTGGGAGGTCGCCTCGCGGTCCGTCTCGCTCCGGGCGGCGGCCATCGCCTCGTCCATGGACGTGTCGTCCGACATGACGAAGTTCTTGAGGCCGCGCGACATGACCTTGATGCCCTTCAGGCGCGCGACGCGGGGCGCCGCCGACTCGAACGTGTAGCGCGTGCCACACCGTTCGCAGAAGGATTCGGTGAGGATCTCGGGCATCGGGCCCCCGGTCAGGTCGCTGGACGCGTTCGGAGACTGGCCCCCGAACAGGGTCGAGAGTATACCCCCACGCCTCCAGCGCCCCTCGGACGTGGGTACCGCGCCGAGCGCGCGGATGGTCCGGGGACGGCGGCTCCGATCGGGCGCCGCGGCGCATCGACGCAGGGTCCCGGCGAGGCCGAAAGGGTCCCGGCAAACCCTCTGCTAGACTCCCCGACCGACCATGCCGCCGCTCACCGCCATCGAGCGGTTCTTCGAACGACTCTTCGAGCGTCCGTCCGCGCGCCTGTTCCGCGCACGCCTCCAGCCGGTCCAGCTCCAGCGCCGGATCGAGCGGGCGATGGAGGCGGAGCGCCTCGCAGCCGCCGACCGCACCCTCGTGCCGAACCGGTTCGTCGTCCACCTCGATCCCGACGACCTGGCCGCCTTCGGGGACATGACGAGCTCGCTCGCCTCGGAGCTTGCCGACGGCGCGCTCCTGTTCGCCCGGTCACGGCACTACACCCTCGTGGACCGGCCACGGGTCGAGCTGGTCGCCGATCCGGCGGTCGAACGCTCCGACATCGTGGTCGTGGCCCGGTTCGCCGATCCCATCGCCGGCCACGATCGGCGCGACCTCGACGGCGCGACCGGCAACGGCGGCCGGCCGGCCGCTC
>DATMCB010000238.1:0-9016 GCA_035558835.1 Solirubrobacterales bacterium | reverse complement strand
CACGACTCCGACTACTGGAACGGCAACTGGCGCGAGTACCTCGGCTTCTACGCCCGCGCGCTCAACCACTGCAAGCTGAGCCACGCGGACGACCGGCGCCCGCAATCCGATCGACGACGGGGCTGGGGCTGAATCGCCCTGACGGCAGGTGCCGGGGCCCCTGGGCGCACCGGCGCAGCCGGGACGCAACGGGGATAACGTGTTCGGTGGAGATGAGGGGAGCTTGGGCACGACGAGCGGGCGGGGTCGCAGCGGCCCTCCTCGCCACCGCCGCCGCGTTCGCCGTCGCCGGCCACGCCACCGGCGCCGCGACCGCTTCCCAGGCGCGGCTGATCATCGGCACCGATAAGGCCGAGCGGCTCCTCGGGACGCGCCGGACGGACACGATCCGCGGCCGCGGCGGCGACGACGCGCTGATCGGTCGCGCTCGTGGTGACCGGCTCTCCGGCGGTAGCGGCTTCGACACGATCCGCGGCGGCCACGGCGCGGACTTCCTGCACGGCGGGCCCGACGGCGCGGTCCTCGTCGGCGGCCCCGGCCGCGACCGGTTCAACATGACACCCGACGGGGCGCAACTCCGGGGCGATGGCGACGAGGTGATCCGGGCGCGCGACGGTCGCCCCGACGCGATCAACTGCGGTGACGGCGACGACGTCGCCTACGTCGACCGGGTCGAGGACGGCGTCTACGACTGCGAGTGGGTGGTCACTCCCGACTCGGTGATCCAACCATGAGCCGCGACGAGCCGGGCCCGCGCAACGAGGCCGAGGAGCGCGACGAGGCCGAGGCCCCGGAGGAGTTCTGGCGCCGCCGCGACTTCCTCGCCCGGACCGCAGCGGTCGCCGGCGTCGCCGGCCTGGCGAGCATCCTGCCGCCGGACACGCTGATGTCGCTGGCGGCGAAGCGGCAGGTCCGCACCCGCCGGTTCCCGAGCGCGCGCAACATGCCGCTCGACACGGTCGTCGTGCTGATGATGGAGAACCGCTCCTTCGACCACTACTTCGGCTCGTTCCCCGGCGCCGACGGCCGCAACCGCGGGCTCAGCTATCCGGACGCGAGCGGCGGCTCGCACGAGACCCACTACCTGCCGCCCGACTTCCAGGGCTGCGGCTTCGAGGACCCCGACCACAGCTGGGACGGCGGCCGCCTGCAGTACGGCGACGGCCGCCTCGACGGCTTCTACGAGGCCAGCGACACCTACGCGCTCGGCTACTACCGGAACCGGGACCTCGGCTTCATCGCCCCGGCCGCCCGCAAGTACATGACCTTCGACCGCTACTTCTCGTCGATCCTCGCCTCGACCTACCCGAACCGCCATTACATGATCTCGGCGCAGTCGGGCGGCCAGAAGAAGAACATGCTCGTCGCCGGGGGGAATCAGTGGGAGACGATCTTCGACCGGGCCGCCGCCCGCGGCGTCAGCGCCGCCTACTACGTGGTCGACCTCCCGGTGCCGGCGCTGTACGGCAGTCGCGGGATCGGCTGGATCCGGCCGATCGAGCAGTTCTACGCCGATGCGGCGGCCGGCGAGCTGCCGCAGATCGCCTACGTCGATCCGCCCTTCCTCGACGGCGGCGGCGGCGACGGCCTCAGCGGC
Organism: Solirubrobacterales bacterium; assembly: GCA_035558835.1. Classification (GTDB taxonomy): domain Bacteria; phylum Actinomycetota; class Thermoleophilia; order Solirubrobacterales; family 70-9; genus RHKX01. The sequence continues at coordinate 7,419 of DATMCB010000238.1, read as the reverse complement.
GACGAGCACCCGCACGGGGACATCCGGATCGGCCAGTCCTACATGGCCGAGGTCGCACACGCGTTCATGGAGTCGCCGCAGTACCGGCGCGGAGCGATGTTCATCAACTACGACGAGTGGGGCGGGTTCTTCGACCACGTCTCCCCCGTCCGCGTTCCCGACGACCGCGCCTCCCGTGACCTCGAGGAGGACTTCGGGATCACCGGCTTCCGGATCCCGAACGCGGTGATCTCGCCGTTCACCCGGCGCGGCGGCGTCAGCCACATGACGGTCACCCACGAGTCGATCCTGAAGCTGATCTCCTACCGGTTCGGCCTCGGCCACCTCAACACCCGGCACCGCTACGCCTCGCAGATCGGGCGCGCCTTCGACTTCGAGCATCCAGACCGCGAGGTGCCCGACCTGCCGCGGCCGGCGCCGCCGGCGGCGCTGACCTGCACCGCGCAGGGCCTCGCCCGGACCGAGGCCGAGGAGAGCGCCGAGAGGGCCGCCGAGGGCCCCGGCCTGGAGGCGCTCGGGCATCTCGCCGACCGGCTCGGCTACGAGGTCCGCCCGGCGACCGCCGAGCGCGTCTTCCGCGATCCCGACCGTGCCCGGCGGGCGCTCGGGAAGCGCTGGCGCGACGCCGCCGGCTGAGCCCGAAACGCGGCCACTCCCGTCCGCCGCAACGGCCGCCGGGACCGTCCGCCGCCGTACCTAGCATCGGCCCCCACCGTCAGCAGCGGGGTCGCGGGACCCCGCCCAGGCAAGCAGCCCGACTCGAGGAGGGTCCTTGGCACCGTTGATCAGTTTCGAAGAGGCGTTGGCGCTCGGGGAGCTGACCGATCACGACGAGATCTCCGCGCTCGTCGAGCGCGCCTGGGAGGTCCGGACCGGGAACTTCGGCGACTCGACCGACATGTGCTCGCTGGTCAACGCGAAGTCGGGGGGCTGCGCGGAGGACTGCGGGTTCTGCGCCCAGTCGCGCTACGCCGAGGCGGACACGCCGATGCACGCGATGATGGAGCCGGAGCAGATCCTCGAGCACGCGCGGGCCGCCGAGGCGGCCGGCGCGCACCGCTTCTGCATGGTCACGCAGGGCCAGGGGCTGTCGAAGCGCGACTTCGGGAAGATCCTCGAGGGCGCCCGCCTCGTCGCCGAGAAGACGAACCTGAAACGGTGCGCGTCGGTCGGCCACATCTCCGGCGACCGGGCGAAGCTGCTGGCCGAGGCGGGGATCCAGCGCGTCCACCACAACGTCGAGACCGCGCGCTCCTACTACGACGAGGTGACGACGACGGTCCGCTACGAGGGCCGGATCCGGACGATCGATGCCGTCCGCGAGGCCGGCATGGAGACCTGCGTCGGCGGCATCCTCAACCTCGGCGAGTCGCCCCGGCAGCGGGTCGAGATGGCGTTCGAGCTCGCCACGATCGACCCGACCTCGGTCCCGATCAACCTGCTCAACCCGCGGACCGGGACGAAGTTCGGCGACCGGCCGCTGATGGATCCGTGGGAGGTCGTGAAGTGGATCGCGATCTTCCGCCTGATCCTTCCCGACGCCCTCTTCCGGCTCTGCGGCGGCCGGGTGGAGAACCTGCACGAGCTGCAGCCGCTCGCCGTCAAGGCCGGCCTCAACGGGGTGATGATGGGCAACTTCCTGACCACCCTCGGCGCCGAGCCGGCCGATGACCGGGAGATGTTCACCGACCTCGGCCTCAACGTCGCCCGCCAACCCGACAACGGCTCGAACCCGCGGCCCGACAACCGCAGCGGCTGGCTCGAGGGCGACAGCCCGCGCACGCCGGTCGACGACCTGATCGACACCCAGGACGAGGCCGACCTCTGGGACCCCTCGACCCAGCTCCGCGTCATCGCCAAGAAGCACAAGCCCCCGGCCTACCCTTCTCCCGACCGAGGAGAAGCGGCGTGAGCCGGTCGCCGGACCGCCATGAGGCGTCGGCGGCTGCCGGCAGCGGAGCCTCCATCCGACCCGCCGCGAAGCGGCGGGCTCCGATGACGGCAGGCGCCGGCGCCGCTCCACGCCCGACGACTACCGACCGGCTCGCGGCCTTCAAGGAGGACGGCCTGTTCCGGCGGATGCGGACCGTCGAGTCGGCGCAGGGGCCACGGGTGTGCCTCGACGGCCGCGACGTCCTCCTGCTCTGCTCGAACGACTACCTCAACCTCGCGGCGCACCCGGACGTGGTAGCGGCCGCGGTCGCCGCCACCGAGCGATGGGGCGCGGGCACCGGCGCATCGCGGCTGATCTCCGGGAACATGACGCCGCACGACGAGCTCGAGCAGCGCCTCGCCGGCTTCCACGGCACCGAGACCGCGCTCCTGTTCGGCTCCGGCTATCTCGCCAACACCGGCGTCATCGCCGCGCTCGCCCGCCGTGGCGATGTCGTCTTCTCGGACGAGCTCAACCACGCGAGCATCATCGACGGCTGCCGGCTCGCCGGCGCCGAGACGTTCGTCTACCGCCACCGCGACCTCGAGCACCTCGCCTGGGGGCTCGGCCGGCTCCCCGGCCACTGCGGCCTGATCGTCACCGACGGCCTCTTCTCGATGGACGGCGACGTCGCCCAGCTCGGCTGGCTGCGCGAGCTCGCCAGCCGTCACGGCGCGATGCTGATGGTCGATGACGCCCACGCCGTCGGCGCCCTCGGCCCGGGCGGCCGCGGCTCGGTGGCCGAGGCCGGGCTCGCCGGCGAGGTCGACGTCCTGATCGGGACCCTCGGCAAGGCGCTCGGCAGCTACGGCGCCTACGCCTGCGTCAGCCGCGAGGTCCGCGACCTGCTCGTCAACACCGCTCGGCCGCTGATCTTCTCGACGGCGCTGCCGCCCGGGGCGGTCGCAGCGGCCACGGCCGCGCTCGCGATCACCGAATCCGATCCGGCCCGGATCGGACGGCTCCGGAGCAACGCCTCGACCCTCCGCGGCGCGCTAGCCGCCAACGGCCTCGACCCCGGCGGCGCCGGAGCGCAGATCATGCCCGTCGCGGTCGGCGACCCAGACCGCGCCGTCGCGATCTGCCGGCGCGCCCTCGACGCCGGCGTCTACGCGCAGGCGATCCGGCCGCCGACCGTCCCCGACGGGACGTCGCGGCTGCGGCTCAGCGTCCTCGCCGACCACGAGCCCGACGAGCTCCTAACCGCCGCCACCACGATCGCCGATGCCTTCCGGGCCGTCTCCGCCGCGGGCGACTGGTCGATCGACCTGCCGGACCCGGAGCCGGGGGAGGTCAGCGTCGAGCGGCACGGCTGGCGCGTCGAAGCGGTCGCGGACGGGGACGGCGCTGCCGACCTTGCCGCGACGCCGACGGCCCGGGCCGGCTGAGGGCGCCTCCGTGGACCCCGCCGGCCTGTTCGTCACCGGCACCGGGACCGAGGTCGGCAAGACCGTCGTTGCCGCGGTCATCGCCGCCGAGGCGGCGGCGTCGGGGCTCGACTGTGCCGTCTTCAAGCCCGCGGTCTCGGGCCTCGACGAGAGCGGTGAGCCCGACCACGCCCTCCTCGCCCGCGCGTCGGGGAGCGCCCAGACGGAGGACGAGATCGCCCCCTACCGCTACGGGCCGCCGCTCTCGCCGCACCTCGCGGCCGAGCTGGCCGGCGAGGAGATCGACACCGACCGCGTCGAGCGCGCGGCGGAGGCCGCCGCCGACGGCGCCGATGTGATCGTCTGCGAGGGCGTCGGCGGGTTGATGGTCCCGCTCCGCCCCGACTACCTGGTCCGCAACCTCGCCGTCGCCCTCGGTCATCCGCTCGTCATCGCCGCGGCGCCGGGGCTCGGGACGATCAACCACACGCTGCTGACGATCGAAGCAGCCTGGACGGCCGAGCTCGAGGTCCGCGCCGTCGTGCTCACTCCCTGGCCCGGCGAGGCCGGCCGCCTCGAGCAGTCGAACCGCGAGACGATCGCGGAGCTGACCGGGGTCGAGGTGATGACGCTCGACCGGATCGATCTCGCGGCGCCGGAGGGCTGGCCGCGCCTCGGCCTGCTCTAGATGATCCAGCCCTAGCCACCAATTTGCGCCCTTCCGGACCCCCGCCTTCCGACCGGAGGCCGACATAGCTTTGCGCGGGATGAACGGACGGATCACGGAGCTCGACCACCGGCATCTGTGGCATCCGTTCACCCAGCAGCGCGGCTGGGAGGCGGAGCAGCCGCTCGTCATCGAGCGCGGCGAGGGCACCGACTTGATCGCGACCGACGGGACCCGCTACATCGACGGCACCTCGTCGCTGTGGTGCAACATCCACGGCCATCGCCATCCGACGATCGACGGCGCGATCCGCGACCAGCTCGACCGCGTCGCGCATTCGACGATGCTCGGCCTCACGCACGCCCCGGCGGCCGAGCTGGCTGCGCGCCTGTCCGCGATCGCGCCGGCCGGGCTGACCCGCGCCTTCTACTCCGACGCCGGCTCGACGGCGACCGAGATCGCGCTGAAGATGGCGTTCCAGTACTGGCAGCAGCGGGGCGGCCAGCACGCCCGCAGGACCTGCTTCGTCGGCCTCGCCGACGGCTATCACGGCGACACGATCGGGGCCGTCTCGGCCGGCGGCATCGACCTCTTCCACGGCGCCTACGAGCCGCTCCTGTTCGCGAAGCGGACGGTGCCCGCCGGCGACGCCGCCGCGCTCGGCCGGCTGCTCGACCGCCACGGCGAGGAGATCGCGGCCGTGATCATCGAGCCGCTCGTCCAGGGCGCGGGTGGGATCCTCGTCCAGCCGCCCGGTTACCTGCACCGCGTCCGCGAGCTCTGCAGCGAGCATGACGTGCTGCTGATCTGCGACGAGGTCGCGACCGGGTTCGGGCGGACCGGAACGATGTTCGCCTGCGAGCAGGAGCAGGTCGCACCGGACTTCCTCTGCCTCGGCAAGGGGCTGACCAACGGCTACATGCCGCTGGCCGCGACGCTGACGACCGACCGTGTCTACGCAGGGTTCCTCGGCGAGCACGAGGAGTTCCGGACCTTCTTCCACGGCCACACGTTCACCGGCAACCCGCTCGCCTGTGCGGCGGCGATCGCGAGCCTCGACGTCTTCGAGCGCGAGCACACGCTCGAGCGCCTGCAGCCGAAGATCGCCAGGCTCCACGAGCTCCTCGCCGGCGTCGCGGCGATGGACGAGGTCGTCGAGGTGCGCGGCCGCGGCTTCATGGTCGGCATCGACCTCGGCGATCACGACCCGGCGCTTCGGCTCGGCCACCGGGTGACCGTCGAGGCGCGCCGGCGCGGTGCGATCGTCCGGCCGCTCGGCGACACGATCGTCCTCGTCCCGCCGCTGGCGATCAGCAAGCGAGATCTCGGCCGGCTCGTCGCGATCACCGCCGCGGCGATCCGCGAGGCGGTCGCCGGCGCCTACCCCGCCGGCGCGCCGGAACGCATCACGGTGCGCCGTGCGCAGGGTGTGGCGGGCTCGGGCCGCGCCGCCGCATGACCGGCACCGAAGTTCGCGTCGCTCTGATCACCGGCTGCTCGACCGGGATCGGCCGAGCGACCGCGCTCCGCCTCGACGCCTCCGGCTGGAGCGTCTATGCGGGCGTGCGCAGGCAGGAGGACGCGGATTCGCTCGCCGCCGCCGGGTCAGAGCGGTTGACGCCGCTGATCATCGACGTCACCGACCCCGGCTCGATCGCAGCCGCGGCCGAGCGGGTCGAGGCCGAGTCGGCGGCCGGGCTCGGCGCCCTCGTCAACAACGCCGGAGTCGCCTACACCGGCCCGCTCGAGTTCGTGCCGCTCGACGAGCTGCGCAACCAGCTCGAGGTCAACGTGACCGGCCACGTCGCGATCACCCAGGCCCTGATCCCGGCGCTCCGCCGCGCCCGCGGCCGAATCGTCAACGTCACCTCGATCGGCGGGATCGTCGCAACGCCGTTCTTCGGACCGTACAACGCCTCGAAGTACGCGCTCGAGGCGATCAGCGACTGCCTGCGGGTCGAGCTGCGGCCGTGGGGGATCGACACGATCACGATCGAGCCGGGCAGCATCTCGACCGAGATCTGGACCTCCGGCCTCGATCAGTTCGACCGGACCGAGGAGCGAATGCCGGCGGAGGCGCAGACGCTCTATGGGAAGGCGATCAAGGGGCTGCGGCGGGCGGCCCGGCAGACCGGCGAGCGCGGCATCCCTGCGGATCACGCCGCGGCGGTGATCGAGAAGGCGCTGGTCGTCTCGCGCCCGCGGGCCCGCTACCTGATCGGCCGCGACGCACGCGTCATGGCGACCCTCTCCCGCGTGCTCCCCGATCGCCTCTGGGATCGCGCGATCGGGCGGATCATGGGCCTGCCCTGAGATGGTCTGATCGGGGCGGCCGCATGCCGTGACGAATCGCCCGCCGCGTCGTAGTAGGAGTGTGGAGCAGGTGGCGACAGCGCCGACACGGGAGGCCGATGCCGAGCGGACGCTCGGGTTCGATGCCCTCTATCGCTCCTGCCGCGACGACGTCCACGCCTACGTCGCCGGGCTGCTCCGCGACCGGCACGCGGCCGAGGACGTCACCGCCCTCGCCTTCGAGCGCGCCTACCGGCGGCGGCGGCGCTTCGACCCGCGCCGCGGCAGCGGCCGCGCCTGGGTGTTCGCGATCGCCCGCAACGCCGCCCTCGACGAGCTCCGCCGCCGCAAGCGGACCGTGTCGCTGTTCGACGAGCCGGCCGACCCCGACGTCGCGGCCGCCGAGGACGGCGCCGAGGTGACGCTGCGGCGGGCGGCGCTGCGCGAGGCGATGAACCGGCTCGACCCGCGCGAGCGCGAGCTGGTCGCGCTGCGCTTCTTCGCCGGCCTCGGCCACGGCGAGATCGCCGAGGTGCTCGGGATCAGCGCTTCGAACGCGGGCACGAGACTGCACCGGGCCGTCGACAAGCTGAGGAGGCTGTGCGATGAGAGCGCGTAGCGACAAGCCGCTGGACCCCCGGGTCGAACACGAGCTCGCGACGATCGACCGGGCCCTCGGCGGACGTGAGACCGACCCCGGCGATGCGGCGCTCGCCGAGCTGGCGCTCCTGCTTCGCGACGAGCGGCCGGATCCCGAACCCGGCTGGGCGGCGAGGCTCGACGAGCGTGCCGCCGCAGGGTTCCCCCGCGGCGGCGGCGGCGGTCGCGGCGGTAAGCGGCCCTCCCGGCGGGGCGGCGGCTGGCTGGCGCCGGCCGGTGCGCTCGCGACCCTGCTCCTGGTCGTCGTCGTGGTCGCCGTCGTCAACGAGGGCGGCGGCACGAGTGGCGAGAACGCCGCGACCTCCTCGCCGGCGTCGGCCGAGAAGGCGACGACGGGAACGCCGGATGCGGTCGAGGGGGTCACGCCCGAAGGCGCTGGCGCTTCCTCCGCCTACGACGCGCGATCGTTCTCCCGCCTGCGAGACAGCGGCAAGATCGCCCCCGGGACCGAGAACCGCAAGGTCGATCGCGACGCTCAGCTCAGCCTCTCGACCCAGCCC
>DATMCB010000237.1:0-2638 GCA_035558835.1 Solirubrobacterales bacterium | reverse complement strand
ACATCAACTGGGCCCAGGTCCAGCGGCGCGGCCCCTCCAGCTACGACTGGCAGGCGATCGACCGGGTCGTCGCGGGCGCCCGCAGCCGCGGGCTCAACGTCCTCGGGACGATCCTCTACACGCCCGAGTGGGCGCGCCCGGCGGGGACGCCCGCCACCTACGGCCCCGACCCGCAGCAGTACGCGGCGTTCGCGAAGCAGGCCGCGGCGCACTACTCGGCCCTCGGCGTCCACGCGTTCGAGATCTGGAACGAGCCGAACGCGAAGGCATTCTGGCTGCCGGCTCCCAGCATCGCGGACTACACGGCGCTCCTGAAGGCCGCCTACCCGGCGATCAAGGCAGTCGACCCGGGCGCGACCGTGCTCACCGGCGGCACCGCTCCGGCACCGTCGGACCCGGCCGACATCCCGCCCGTCCGATTCCTGCGCGGAATCTATTCGGCCGGCGGCGGCGGGTCGTTCGACGCGGTCTCCCATCACCCTTACTGCTGGCCCGCCTATCCCGGCGCCGCCGAGGAATGGAGCGCCTGGTACCAGATGTACGGGACCAACCCGAGCCTGCGCTCGGTCATGACCGACAACGGCGACGCCGGCAAGAAGATCTGGGCGACCGAGTTCGGGGCCCCGACCAACGGTCCCTCCGGAAGCCACGTCAGCGAATCGACCCAGGCAAGCATGCTGACGCGCGCGTTCTCGCTCTGGACGGGCTACGCCTGGTCGGGTCCCCTGTTCAGCTATCAGGGTCGCGACCGGGGTACCGACCGGAGCACTCGCGAGGACTTCTTCGGGCTCGTGCGAGCCGACTGGTCCGCGAAGCCTGCCTTCGACGCCTACCGGAACGCTGTCGCGACCGCAACCGGTTCGCCGATCTCGACGCCGACGAAGACCGACGTGAAGGTGAAGGGGAAGGGTGCCTCCTCGCCGCGCCACAGCAGCATCCTCGGCCGGGTGTCGCCACGGGGCAGCGCGTCCCCGAGGTTCGCCGGGAAGGTCCGGCTCCGCGTCTACCGCCGCGCCCACGGGCACTGGCGGCGAGCGTCGCCGCAGCGGTTCGTCCAGGTCCGAAGCGGCGGCAAGTTCCGGACCCGGCTCGGCCGGTTCGGGCACCGCGTCCTCAAGCCCGGCACGTACCGGATCCGCGCCCGCTACCTCGGGCACCGGACCGTGAAGCCGTCGGCGTCGCGCTACCGGAAGTTCAAGGTCCGCGCGCACTGATTGCCCGCCCGGCCGGCCCTGAATAGGCTAGTCGCATGGGCGATCGCGAGTTCGACGTCGTCGTCGTCGGCGCCACCGGTGTCACCGGCCGCCGCGTCGCCGCCTACCTCTTCCGGCGCGCGGACGAGACCGGGGCGAGCTGGGCGGCAGCGGCCCGCGACGGCGAGAAGCTGGCCGCCGTCCTCGGCGACGTCGGCGCCGACGGGGCAGCGACGATCACGCTCGACATCGGCGATGAGACCGCGCTCCGGGCGCTGGCGGCCCGGGCAAAGGTGGTCCTCAACCTCGTCGGCCCCTACACCCGCCACGCGCGACCGCTGATCGCGGCGTGCGTCGAGGGCGGCTCCCACTACCTCGACCTGAGCGGCGAGATCCCGTTCGTCAGGTCGGTCATCCGTGACTTCGACACCCTCGCCCGCGACGCCGGCGTCGCCGTCGTCCAGGTCTGCGGCTTCGAGGCGCTGCCGCCGGACCTCGCCGTGCTGCTCGCCGCCGAGACCGCGCGAACCCGCTGGGACGACGAGCTCGCCGCCGTCGATCTCGAGGTCCGCGTCAAGCCGCCCCCCGGTCTCCCCCGCCCCTCCGACGGGATCTCGGGCGGGACCGGGCAGAGCATGGCCGAGGTCACCGGCGATCCCGACGCCGCGGTGGCGGCCGACTCCGCCGCCCTCGTCGGCGACCCGGCCCGCGCCCTCGCGGTCCGCGAGACGAGCCCGATCGAGGTCGGCATCCGGCGCGGTCCCGGCGGCTCGGTGATCGCGCCGATGGCGCCCGCGGCGTTCATCAACCCGGCGGTGATCCAAAGGACCGCCGAGCTGACGGCGCCCGGCGAGCCCGCGCCGCCGTTCCGCTACCGCGAGGGGGTCGCCCTCGACGGCGGCGCGGCGACCCTCCCCGTCCGCCTGGCCGCGGCCGGAGCGCTCGCCGCCACGCAGCTCGGGATGCGCCGGGCGCTCCTCGCCGGGCCGGTGGCGAGGCGCCGGGTCAGCTCGGCGCTCAGCCGGATCCTGCCGAGCTCCGGCTTCGGCCCGGATCCGGACCGGCTCGAGGACTGGCGCTGGTCGATGCGGGTCGAGGCGGCGACGAGGGGCGAGCACCGGATCGAGGTCGAAGTCGAGGCCGTCGGTCATCCCGGCTACCTGACGACCGCGAAGATGCTCGGCGAGGCCGGTCTCATCCTCGCCGGGAGCGCCCCCGGGTCGTTCGGCTGCGTGACTCCCGCAGCCGCCCTCGGCACCGGCAGCATCGCGCAACTCGAGCACGCCGGGCTACGAATCAGCGCCGCCGGCTGAGCCGGCGGCGCGCCGGACCTGCGATCTCGATGCTTAAAGGCCGCTGTCGGCGGGCTCGGACCCGGTCCGGGCGACCATCCGCGCCATCGCGAAGCCACCGAGCACGAGCAGCAGTCCGCCGCCGGCCAGAAG
>DATMCB010000236.1:0-5736 GCA_035558835.1 Solirubrobacterales bacterium | reverse complement strand
GCGAAGATCCCGAAGAAGTCGCGGGGTGCCTTCGCAGCGCTCGTCTGGGCGGCGAACGCCGCCGCGAGCAGGAGGGTGGCGAGGACGGCCGCTGCTGCGGCCCGGACACGGTTTCGGCCGATGGTTGCCGGGGCGTCTGTGGGTGTGCTCATCTAACCCAACTAAGCACATCTGCCCGCTCCGAGTTGCGGTGCGCCACCCAAAGCCGGCAGGGCGGCGCGACTCAGGAGCTCAGGGTGCCCTTCGTGGACGGCACGCCCGTCTCGCCGGGGTCGATCGCCACAGCGATCCGCAGCGCTCGAGCGAACGCCTTGAAGCAGGCCTCGATCATGTGATGGGCATTGGCACCGTAGGGATTCGACAGGTGCAGGGTGAGCTTCGCGTTGCTCGCGACCGCGCGGAAGAACTCGCCGGTCAGCTCAGCCTCGAAACCGGCGATCGTCACCGGCGGCAGCTCCGAGTGGAAGTGGCAGTAGGGACGGCCGGAGATGTCGATCGAGCAGCGCGCCAGGGCCTCGTCCATCGGCAGCTCGACGTGGGCGTAGCGGGTGATCGCGGCGCGGTCGCCGAGCGCCCGGTCGAGCGCCTGCCCGAGGACGATGCCGACGTCCTCGACGGTGTGATGAGACCCGGTCTCGAGGTCGCCATCGGCGCGGACGCTGAGACCGAGGCGGCCGTGGCGGCCGAGCAGGTCGAGCATGTGATCGAGGAAGCCGATCCCGGTCGCCGCGCTGACCTCGCCCCCGTCGAGGTCGAGCGAGACGCTGACATCGGTCTCGCCGGTTCGGCGCTCGACCGTGGCCTGCCGGATGCCGGATGCCGTCATCGCTGCGCTATTCCGCCTCGCCGGGCGCGTTCCTGCCGTAGGCCCGCACCGTCGCCGACTCGCCGTGGATCGGTAAGCCCTCGGCCCGGGCGATCTCGTCGACGGTCCCGGCCAGGGCTTTCGCAGTCCCCTCGCCGATCTCGACACGGCAGGTCCGACGCCGGAACGTGCCCGGGCCGAGCGGCCCGGTGAAACGGCCGGCACCGCCGGTCGGCAGCACGTGGTTGGAGCCGACCGCGTAGTCGCCGAACGCGGTCGCAGAGTCGGCACCGACGAAGACGCAGCCGGTCGTCGTCAGCCGTCTGGCGAGCTCGGCGCCGCCGGGCGCGATCACCTCCGTGTGCTCAGGGGCGAGCGCCTGGGTGAGCGCGACGGCGGCATCGGCCCCGTCGACGAGGACGAGGTCGAAGGTGGCGTTCCCGGGATCCTCGCGGCGAGCCTGTACGGCCTCGATCGCCTCGGCGAGACGCTCGAGCCAGGCGGCGTCGGCGGAGATCGCGACGAGCAACCCGTCATCACCATGCTCGGCCTGGGCGCAGAGGTCGAGCGCAATCCATTCGCTGGGCGCGTCCTCGAGAGCGATCACGACGAGCTCGGAGGGGCCCGCGTAGCCGTCGATCCCGACCTGCCGCGAGCACTGCAGCTTCGCTTCCTGGACCCACGGGCTGCCCGGCCCGGCGATCACGTCGACCGCCGGGATCGACTCGGTGCCGTAGGCGAAGGCCGCGATCGCCTGGGCGCCGCCGACCGCGTAGAACGCGTCGGCGCCGACGATCGCCGCGGCGGCGAGCACGGCGGGCGCGGGCTCGCCGGTGCCGGGCTCGGGCGGCGAGGCGACGACGACCCGTTCGACTCCCGCCATCCGGGCCGGCACCACCCCCATCACCAGGCTCGAGGGATACGGAGCACGGCCGCCCGGCACGTAGATCCCCGCCGACCCGACCGGGACCTCGCCGAGCTCGATCCGCTGGCCGGCGTCGAGCGTCAGCGGGCGCGGCTCGGCCTGCGCCTCGACCTGGGCGGCGGCGACGGCGCGGACGTTCGCGGCCTCCTCCTCGATCGCGTTCCGGAGTCCGGCGGCGATCTCGGCGGGGGCCGTCGCGACCCGCTCGGGGGCGATCTCGAACGGTTCGGCGGCGATGCCGTCGAACTCCTCGCTGAGCTCGCGGAGGGCGGCGTCGCCGCCGGAGCGGACCCGCTCGATCGTCGTTGCCACGGCGGCGGCGATCCCCGCCGGTCGCGGAGCGGCGGCGCGCAGCGATACGGCGAAGCGATCGGCGTCGCCGCCATCCCACGACTGGGTCCGGATCCTCATCCCGCCGCCGCCTCGCGGAGGCGGTCGACCATCCCGTCGATCTCGGCGGCGCGGAGCTTGTGGGCGACGCGGTTGGCGATCAGCCGGGCGGTGCAGACCGAGATCTCGTCGACGACCTCGAGGCCGTTCTCGGCCAGCGTCCGGCCGGTGTCGACGAGGTCGACGATGCCGTCGGCGAGGCCGACCAGCGGCGCCAGCTCGACCGACCCCTTGACCTCGATCACTTCAGCCTGCCGGCCCATCCGCTCGAACCAGCCCGACGCCGTGCGCGGGTACTTGGTCGCGATCCGCATCAGTCCGAGGCGGCGCTCGGCCCGCTCGAGGTCATCCCGCCCCGAACGGGCGGCGAGCGCCATCCGGCAGCGCCCGAAGCCGAGATCGACGAGCTCGTAGACGTCGCGATCGGCCTGCTCGGCGAGCACGTCCTTGCCGGTCACGCCGAGGTCGGCGGCGCCGGACTCGACGTAGATCGGCACGTCCGAGGGCCGGACGGTGACGATCGTCAGCCCGTCGAGCTCGAAGATCAGCGAGCGCGAGTCGCCGCGCGGCGCGGCGGTGTCGAAGCCGGCGCGGTCGAGCATGTCCAGCGAGCCCGCGAAGAGCGATCCGCGGGGCAGCGCCAGCGCCAGCGCGCCGCCGTTGCCGCGACTCTGGGGTCCGGCCGCGGTCACGATCGCTCCCGGAGCGCCTGCTCGGCTGCCTGGGCCACGTGGACCCGCTCGAGGAAGAGTGCGAACCCGGCCGCGGGCCGCGGGCTTCCGAACCGGCCGAGCAGCTCGTCGTAGCGACCGCCGCCGCCGATCGCCTCGCCGACGGCCGGGTCGTAGACCTCGAGGATCGCGCCGGTGTAGTAGCCGAGGTCGCGGAGCAGTCCGAAGTCGACCTGGACGCGATCGGCGATCCCGGCGGCCTCGACGGCCTCCAGCGTGTCGGCGAGGTTCGCCGACGCCCGCTCGATCGCAGGCCCGCCGAGCGCCCGCGCCCGCTCGAGCACCTCGGGCCCGCCGCGGAGGTCGCTGAGGGCGACGATCAGGGAGCGCTCGTCGTCGCTGAGGTCGGCGATGTCGCCGGCCTCGGCCTCGATCGCGACGAGGTCGTGGGAGGCGAGGCAGTCGAGGATCCGCTCGCGGGGCCCGCCCTCGACGCCGAGCTCGGTGAGCAGCTGCCCGAACAGGTCGGCGTCGCCGAGGCCCACGACCGCCCGGTTCAGGCCGACCGCGTCGAGCGCTGCGACCAGCACCTCGATCAGCTCCGCGGTCCCGGCCGGCGCCTCGTCGCCGATCAGCTCGACGCCGATCTGCCGCATCTCGCGAAGCTGGCCGCGCTGCGGGCGGACCTGCCGGAAGACGCTCCCCGAGTAGGCGAGCCGGAATGGCCCCGGCTCGCCGGCGTGGCGGCGGGCGACGAGCCGGGCGATCGGCACCGTCATGTCGTTACGGAGCGCGAGCACCGATCCCGACTCGTCGAGGAACCGGTAGGCGGCGGTCCCCTCCGGCCCGGCGCCGCGGGCGAAGGCATCGAGGTACTCGATCGTCGGCGTCGCGACCTCGGCGTAACCGCGCGCCGCGAACAGCCCGAGCAACTCCGACTCGATCGCACGCAGCTCGCGCATCTCCTCGGCGAGGACGTCACGCGTGCCGGTGGGCAGTGGCTGGCTGGTCATGCTCGTCTCCGGCCGCGGCGCTCAGACCGAGGCGGGCACCGGGTCGGTGGCGACGCGCTCGAGCTGGGCGCCGAGGCCCTGCAGGCGTTCGTCGATCCGCTCGTAGCCGCGGTCGATCTGGGCGATGTTGCCGATCTCCGAGGTCCCTTCGGCCGCGAGCGCAGCGATCAGCATCGCCATGCCGGCGCGGATGTCAGGACTCTCGAGGCGCTCGCCGTGGAGCCGGCAGGGACCGTTGACGATCGCCCGATGGGGATCGCAGAGGGTGATCCGCGCGCCCATCGCGACGAGCTTGTCGGTGAAGAACAGGCGGTTCTCGAACATCTTCTCGAAGATCAGGATCGTGCCGTTCGCCTGCGTGGCGAGGGCCAGCGCGATCGAGGTCAGGTCGGCGGGGAACGCCGGCCAGGGACCGTCGTCGATCTTCGGGATCGCGTCGCCGAGGTCGTCGCGCACAGCGAGTTGCTGGTCCGGCGGCACGAGCAGGTCGCGGCCCTCGACGGAGCTGCGCAGGCCGAGCCGCTGGAACTGACGGCGGATCATCAGCAGGTCGCCGGGCTCGGTGTCGCGGATCCGGATCTCGCCGCCGGTGGCGGCGGCGAGGGCCATGAAGCTGCCGACTTCGATGTGATCGGGGCCGATCCGGTGCTCGGTGCCGCCGAGCTTGTCGCGGCCGTTGACGATCATCACGTTCGAGCCGATTCCCTCGACGGCGGCGCCCATGCTCGTCAACAGGTGCGCGAGGTCCTGGACGTGCGGCTCGCTCGCCGAGTTCGCGATCAGTGTCCGCCCCGGCGTCAGCGCCGCCGCCAGCAGCGCGTTCTCGGTCCCCATCACCGACGGCTCGTCCATGAAGATCTCGCAGGCCTCGAGGCCGCCGGACGCCTGCAGCTCGATCATCCGGCTGCCGGTGATCGTCGCGCCGAGGTCCCGGAAGGCGTCGAGGTGCGGGTCGAGCCGCCGGCGGCCGATCGTGTCGCCGCCAGGCGGCGGCATCCGCACCTCGCCGAAGCGGGCGAGCAGCGGGCCGGCGAGCAGGAAGGACGCACGGATCCTGGCGGCGAGGCCCTCGTCGACCTCGGTCGTCGCGACGTTCGCGGCGCAGAGCCGGAGGTCGTTGAAGCCGAGCCACTCCACCTCGACGCCGAGCTTCGCGAGGATCGCCACCTGTGCCTCGGTGTCGCGGATCCGCGGGACGTTGCGGAGGATCAGCTCCTCCTCCGTCAGCAGGCAGGCGGCGAGGATCGGCAGCGCCGCGTTCTTGTTCCCGGCGGCGACGATCTCCCCGCTGAGCGGGGCGCCGCCTTGAATCACGAACTTCTCCAAAGCTTGGCTAGGGTAGCGACGGTGAGCGAGCCGACGATGAACGCCTCCGACCGCGAAGCGGCCTGGGAACTGCTTTGCGAGTGGACCGCCTCCGACTCGCTGCGCAAGCACGCTCTGGCGGTCGAGGCCTCGATGCGCGCCTACGCCCGGATCTGGGGCGAGGACGAGGAGAGGTACGCGATCACCGGCCTCGTCCACGACCTCGACTACGAGCGCTTCCCGGATGCCGAGACCGGACATCCGCGGATGGGCATCGCGGAGCTCCGCGAGCGCGGCTACCCCGAGGACGTGATCGAGGCCGTCGCCGGACACGCCGAATACCTCGAGGTGCCGCGTGAGACGCGGCTGGCGAAGACGCTCTACGGGGTCGACGAGCTCTCCGGCTTCGTGATGGCCTGCGCGCTCGTGCGACCGACGGGAATCGAGGGGATCAAGGTCAAGTCGGTGCGGAAGAAGCTCAAGCAGCCGTCGTTCGCCGCCAAGGTCGACCGTGAGCAGATCCGTCGCGGGGTCTCCGAGCTCGGCGTCGACGAGGGCGAGCACATCGCGGTCGTCATCGAGGCGCTGGCGTCGCGGGCCGAAGCGCTCGGGCTGACCGCAGCCCAG
>DATMCB010000235.1:0-7559 GCA_035558835.1 Solirubrobacterales bacterium | reverse complement strand
ACGCTCGCGCACCCGCCGGCACTGTCGAGCGCGGTGATGTGGGTCGTCGATCCGAGCCGGTCGCCGAGGAACCGGTTCGCGAAGCCGGGCTCGTGGAGACCCTCGTGGAACTCGCGGGTGCGGGCTTCCTGGGCTTCGCGCATCACCGCGACGACGCTGGCCGGGTCGGTGGCGCCGCCGGCACGGGTCAGGAGCTCGAGCGCGTAGGCGATCAGGATGCCGCCCGAGGACGGGGGCGGGTTGGTGAGGATCTCGCAGCCGCCGAAGCGGGCCCGGACGGGCTCGCGGTCGATCGTCTCGTAGCCGGCGAGGTCGGCGCCGGCGACCGTCCCGCCGCGCTCGATCACCGTTGCGGCGATCGCAGCCGCGATGTCACCGCGATAGAACGGCTCAGGACCGTCGTCGCCGAGGCGCTCGAGCGTCTCGGCGAGCTCGGCGAAGAAGATCCGCTCACCGTGGCCGAGCATCCGTCCCGCCGGGGCATAGACCGCTGCGCCGGCGGGCTCGCGAGCGAGGATCGGAGCGAGGATCTCGAACAGGTAGGCGTGCTGGGCGGTGATCTCGAACCCGTCGCGGGCCAGGCCGACAGCCGGGACGACGAGATCCGCGAGCGGCATCGAGCCGAACCGCTCCGCCGCCGTGGCCAGCCCGCTCGGGACGCCCGGGACCCCGCAGGACGCCGGGCCGATGTTGAAGACCTGGGTGGTGTCGCCGAAGTCGATGACGACCGGCTCGAGCTCGATTCCGCGCTCGCGGCCGTCGAGCCCGCCCGCCGACACGAAGAAGTCGAGCAGCGTCGCGTCCCCACCGGGCTTGTGGACGAGCATGAAGCCGCCTGCACCGAGGCCGGTCAGCGGGCTCTCGGTGACGACCGAGGCGAGCACCGCGGCGATCGCGCCGTCGACCGCGTTGCCACCCTCGCGCAACGCCCAGGCGCCGGCCTCCGCGGTTGCCGGATGGCCGCCGGCGACGACGCCCCGGCTCACGGGCGGGCCATCCGTAGATACCTAGTTCGGGATGAACTCAGGAACGTCGATGCCGAGGTCCGCGGGGCGCTCCTCGTAGTCGGGAACGCGCCGGGCGCCGGAGGACTCGCCGCGCCGCGACGAGGGACGGGCCGTCGAGCGGTGCACACCCGTCGAGCTGCCGTCGGCACGGCGGCCGCGGGCGTCGAAGCGGGTCGCGATCACGGTCACCCAGATCTGCTCGTCGAGGGTGTCGTCGACGTTGGCGCCGAAGATGATGTGGGCCTCCGGATGGGCAGCCTCCTGGATCACCCGTGCCGCCTCGGAGATCTCGACGAGCGACATGTCGCTGCCGCCCGTGATCGAGAGGAGGATCGAGCGGGCGCCCTCGATCGACGTCTCGAGCAGCGGCGATGAGATCGCCCGCTCGGCCGCGAAAGCCGCCCGGGTGTCGCCGGAGCCCATGCCGATGCCGAGCAGGGCCGGGCCGGCGTCGCGCATCGTCGTCCGGACGTCCGCGAAGTCGAGGTTGATCAGCGCCGGCAGGGTGATCAGGTCGGAGATCCCCTGGACGCCCTGGCGGAGGACGTCGTCGGCGACCCGGAACGCCTCGACCATCGAGGTGTTCCGCTCGAGGACCGAGAGCAGGCGGTCGTTGGGGACGACGATCAGCGTGTCGACCTCGCCGGCGAGTGCGTCGACGCCCTTGTCGGCCTGCTTGGCACGGCGGGTGCCTTCGAAGCCGAACGGGCGGGTGACGATGCCGACGGTGAGGGCGCCGACGTCACGGGCGAGGCGGGCGATCACGGGCGCGGCGCCGGTGCCGGTGCCGCCGCCGGCACCGGCGGCGACGAAGACCATGTCGGAGCCCTTCAGCATCCGCTTGATCCGGTCCTGCTCCTCGAAGGCAGCGCGGTAACCGAGCTCCGGGTCGGAGCCGGAGCCGAGGCCGCGGGTGACGCCGCCGCCGATGTGGATCGTCAGGTCGGCGGCGCTCTGCTGGAGCGACTGCAGGTCGGTGTTGACGGCCATGAACTCGACGCCGCCGATCCCGGCCTCGACCATCCGGTTGACGGCGTTGACGCCGCCACCGCCGACGCCGACCACGCGGATCAGCGGATCGTTGACCTGGGGGGGCGCCGTCGCCGGCGTCCGCGACGGCTCCGAGCGCCCGTAGGCGGGCTCGCGGTCGGAGGCATCGCTGCTGAAGACATCGCGGAGGCGGTCCTTGGCGGGACGCCCGGACGGGCCGGCGTCCTCGTCCTCCTCCTCCTCGTCCGGCGCCGGCTCGGCTGCGACCGGCTCGGGATCGGGCTCGCGCTCGCGCCGCGGCTCGGGGCGCGCCGGTGGCTCGGGAGGATCGTCGGGCGTCTCGGTGGACCGGAACAGGTCGGCGAGGGGACCCTCGCGCATGCTCGCCCGCTTATTCCTTCGCGCCATGTTCCAGGACCTCCTCCGCCAGATCGCGATAGCACTGGGCCGCGTTGCTCTGCGGATCGTACTTGAGGACGGAGCTTCCTTTCACGGGCGCCTCGGCGAACTTGATCGCCTTGCGGATCCGCGACTTGAAGACGAGCTCCCCGAAGTTCTCCTCGAGGATCTCGACCGCCTCCTTGGCGTGGATCGTCCTGGTGTCGAGCATGGTCGGCAGGATCCCCTCGATCTGCACCTCGGGATTGAGGTTCTCGCGGATCATCTCGAGCGTGTTCTGGAGCTGGACGAGGCCGCGCATCGAGAGATACTCGCACTGGACCGGAACGATCACCTTGTCGGCCGCGGTCAGCGCGTTGATCGTCAGCAGGCCGAGGCTCGGCGGGGTGTCGATGCAGACGTAGTCGTATTCGTCGGCGACCTGCGCGAGCGCCTTCTGCAGCGACCGCTCGCGGCCGATCTGCGTGCTCATCGCGATCTCGGCCCCGGCGAGGTCGATCGACGCGACGGCGATGTCGACCTCGCGGTGCTGGATGATCTCCTTGATCGGCATCCGCTCGACGAGGACGTGGTAGAGGCTCTTCTCGACCGTGTCCGGATCGATTCCCTGGCTCATGGTCAGGTTGCCCTGGGGGTCGAGGTCGACGCAGAGCACCCGATGCCCGGACTCCGACAGCGCGACCGCGAGGTTCAGCGTCGTCGTCGTCTTCGCGACGCCCCCCTTCTGGTTGGCAAAGGCGAAGACCTTCATCGTCCGCTCGGCGGCCGGTTCCTCGGCGTCGGGGGCGAACGGGTGACGGCGCTTCGGGGACGGGCCGATCAGCTCGTCGGCCGAGACCCGGTCCTCATCCTCGGTCTCATCGGCGGCCGCCTTGACGGCGCGGCGAAGCTCGTCCTTCGCGAGCTTGCCGGCGCGATCGGGCTCCGGGCTCGCAGGCTTCTCGGCTCGCTCCGACGGCGCCGGCTTCTCGGCTCGCTCCGACGGCGCCGCCTCGCGCTCGAGCTCCTCGAGCTCGTCGCCATACGGATCGGCGGCGATCCCGGCGACGGGATCGGCGGGCTCCGCCATCGGCGGCTCCGGCTCAGGGACCCGCGCCGTGGCGCGGACCCGGTCTGGAACGTCGCGCCCCGTCGTCACCTCGACCTCGGTCTCGGTGCCCTCTGGCTCGCGGGAGGCGTAGCTCCCCGCGTCGCGCCCTTCTTCCGGATTCTTCCTGTTGAACAAGCCCATGGTGACCGCTTATTCGGCCAGCGCAGGCGGTTTCCTTCCGGCCGACCCGAACCAGTCGTGAGTCCGCTGCGGCCGCACTTGCGAGAATGCGACGATCGCCGGCCTGCTCGACAAGCGGCTCGCCTTCGTGACCGGCAAGGGCGGGGTCGGCAAGACGACCGTCTCCTACGCGCTCGGCCTCGCCGCCGCGGCAGCGGGCAAGCGGTCGATCGTCTGCGAGATCGCCCGCCAGGAGCATGGTTCGGCGCTGTTCGGGCGCGACCCGATCGGCTTCAACGAGACCGAGCTCACCGACGGCCTCTGGGCGATCTCGATCGACCCCGACAAGATGGTCCGCGAGTACCTCGAGGTGCTCCTACCGGTCAGGGCGATGGCCTCGCTGCTCTATCGCAGCAACCTCTTCGCCTACCTCGCCGCCGCCACCCCGGGGCTGCGCGAGGTCGTCTCGATCGGCAAGGCATACGAGTTGACCCTCGACGTCCGTCGCTCCCCGGACGGCGCCGGCACCTACGACCTGGTCATCGTCGACGCGCCCGCAACCGGTCACGGGATCGGCTTCCTGGAGGCTCCTGGCACGTTCCGGAGGATCGCCAAGGGCGGCCCGCTCGCCGACCAGGCGTCGCGGATCGAACGGATGATCACCGACCGCGAGCGGAGCGGGGTCGGGATCGTCGCGACCGCCGAGGAGATGGCGGTGAACGAGACCGCCGAACTCGCCGAGGGGCTCGAGGAGACCGGGGTCGCCCTCGAGGAGGTCTTCGTCAACGGGCTCTTTCCGGAGCGGTTCTCGGACGCCGAGCTCGAGCGGATCCGGACCGCTCGCGAGCAGCGGCCCTCGGCCGCTCTCGACGCCGCGATCGCGGAGGCCGAGCGGGCGCAGACGCAGCAGATCGAGCTCGAGCGCCTGCGCGGGATCGTCACCGGCGTCCCGATCGACGAGCTGCCGTTCCTGTTCGCCGCCGAGCTCGGGGTCGAGCAGCTGCGGCGGATCGCGTCGGTGCTCTCGTGAGCCCCCACCTCGACGCGATCCTTGCCGGGCGGTCGATCTGCATCTGCGCCGGCTCCGGAGGTGTCGGCAAGACGACCACGGCGGCCGCCGTCGCGGTCGCGATGGCCGCCCGCGGGCTCAAGGTCGCGGTCCTGACGATCGATCCGGCGCGGCGGCTCGCCGACTCGCTCGGGCTCGACGAGCTCGGCAACGTCCCCGTCCGGGTCGAGCTCGGCGAGCACGGGCGAGGCGGCGGCGAGCTCTGGGCGACGATGCTCGACGCAAAGGCCACCTTCGACGAGGTGATCGATCGCTATGCGACCGACGAGAAGGCCCGGCAACGGGTCCTCGACAACCGGATCTACCAGCAGATCTCCGGCGCGCTCGCCGGCTCACAGGAGTACATGGCGATGGAGAAGCCCTACGAGCTCGACGAGGAGGACGACTTCGACCTGCTCGTCCTCGACACTCCGCCGTCGCGGAACGCGCTCGACTTCCTCGACGCCCCGCGCCGGGTCACGCAGTTCGTCGAGGGGCGGGCGATGCGCCTGTTCATCCGCCCCACCGGCTTCGGGGCCCGGATCGCCGGGCGCGGGTTCTCGGTCGTCTCGGCGGTCCTGCGGCGGGTCACCGGCGGCGATCTGATCGCCGACCTGTCGGAGTTCTTCTCGGCGATGGCGGGGCTGCTCAGCGGCTTTCGGGACCGCGCCGAGCGCGTCGAGGGGCTGCTCGGCGACGAGCGGACCACGTTCCTGGTCGTCACCTCGCCCGCAGGCGAGCCGATCGAGGAGGCCGGCTACCTGCGCGGCAAGCTCGCCGAGGGTGACTTCCCGCTCGGGGCGATGGTCGTCAACCGCGTTCACACGACGGGCGCGCCCGGCGCGCCCGAGGAGGGCTCGCGCGAAGCCCTGACCGGCCTGCTCGGGGACGAGGACCTAGTCGCGCGGGTCCTCGCCGCCCATGCCGACCGCGGCGTCCTCGCCGACCGCGACCGCACGAACATCGAGGCGCTCCGAGCCGCTTCCCCGGGTGTCCCGGTGTTCGAGGTCCCCGAGCTGAGCGACGAGATCCACGACCTCGACGGCCTCCGCGCCTTCGCGCGGCTGCTCATGCCCGACGATGCCGGCTGACTGGATGGTCGTCAGCCGGTCGCGCGCCGCGGCGTGTTCCGCCCGACGGTCCAGTTCGTCTCGGTCCGCGGGAACAGGTATTGAACCCTGGCCTTGACCTCCTCGCGGTCCATCGGCGAGCGCGAGAGCTCGCGAAGGTGGTTGGGCCGCGCCGGGAAGTCCATCGTCGCGCCGTCGTCGACCTCGTCGAGCCAGCCGCCGCCGCTCGCGGTTCGCGACGGCTCGCTGCCCCGCTCCTCGACGATCTCCTCGTCGAGGAAGGTGATCGCGCGGGCCGGAAGGACCTCCTCCTCGGCCTCGGCGACGGTCTCCTCTTCCCCGTCGGGGACGATCAGCGGCAGGTGGATCTGCTTGCGCTCGCGGCTCGTCGGCTCGGCGGCGGCGGGAGGCCGTGGCGCGTAGTCGAGGTCCGGCATCGCCTCCGGCTCGGGATCGGGCTGGATCCGCGCGGCGACGATCTCCTCGTCGTCGCTGTCGAAGCCGAGGTCGAGCTCGGAGCCGATCGTCTCCGCCTCCGGCTCGGCGCCGGCCATGTCCTCGATCTCGATCGCGTCGAGCTCCCACTCGGTGTCGGTGCCGAGCTCGTCCGGCGAGCCCTCGCCGATCGCCAGGCCGTCGGCCAGGAGCGCTTCGTCGGCGGCGGCGCGGAAGTCGGTCCCGATCTCGCCGGTGACGCCGCGGCGGAGGATCGTGCGCAGCAGCCCCTCGATGCTCCCGGCGATCTCGGAGGGGCCGGGAGCGCCGTCGCCGCGCATCGGCTCACCGCTCCAGAGCTCGCGCTCGAGCGAGATCGCCTGCTCGACCACCTGCTTGGCGTCGCCACGGCCGTCGCCGCCCTCGGCCAGCGCCGCGACGCGCATCGGCAGGCCGACGCCGGCAGGGCCCTCCCCCTCGAGCAGGAAGCGCAGTGCGAGCAGGTGGTCGTTGAGGGCATCGACGGCACCGCGACGGTCGAGGCCCGCCTCGAAGCGGAGCAGGGCGCGTCGCAGGCGGGCGATCCGGCGCGGGTGGACCGAGACGGTCCGCGACAGGTCGCTCACGGCGGCGAGGTCGTCCTCGGTCAGCCGGTAGCCGCCGGGCCGCGGCTTGCCGGCACCGGTTGCGATCCGTCGCCAGCGATCGCCGGCGACGCGGACCCATCCGTGCGGGCCGAGGCCGACGCCGCCGGGCTTGTGGAGCCGCAGGGTCATGACGACCTGCTCGAAGGTGCGGGCGACGCGATCGCCGGCACCGCCGAGGCCGCCATCCTCGTCGAGGGCGACGCGGGCGCTGATCAGGAAGGTCGGCTCCCAGGCGGCGCCGCCCGGGCGCTCGCCGCGGGCTGCCTCGGAGGGCACGTCGACCGCATCGGCACGGACGATCGCCGCGCCGCTCAACTCGAGCCGCGAAGCGGGCATCTGCAAGCCGATCAGCGGAACGATCGCCTCGACCTCGCCGGCCTCGGGCTCGCTGCACTCCTCGATCTCGGCGACCGCCGACGCGAAGCGCTCGTCATCGATCTCGAAATCGCCCGAGCCGTCCCAGAGGCGGGCCAGGAAGTAGGTGACGGCGAGGTTCGCGCGCTCGATCGGGTCGACCGGGGGTGCGATGCCCGCCTCCTCCAGGTAGGGCCCGGCGACGTCGCTGCGGCGCATCGTCTCGGTCGCCTCGCGGAAGCTCTCCAGCTCGCGGAGTTCGGTCGCGTTGTCGCGCACGAAACGAGCGGTCAGCGGCTGGTACTGGCAGAAGGCGAAGCCCTCTTCGGCCTCGCCGATCTCGTAGGGAATCTCCTGGCCGCCGTCGACGAGGTCGCCGAAGACCTCGGAGGCGTCACG
>DATMCB010000234.1:0-10821 GCA_035558835.1 Solirubrobacterales bacterium | reverse complement strand
GTCGACGCCGGCCGCAAAGGCGCGCTCCGCGAAGCGGGTGGCGTCGTCGAGGAGGATCTCGTCGGTGCCGACCTGGACGAGCGTCGGCGGCAGCCGGTGCAGATCCGCGAACAGCGGCGAGATCCGCGGGTCGTCGAGATGGAGCCCGTCGGCGTGGTTACGGGCGGCGCTCTCGAGCCACTCGCGGCGGAGGACCGGATCGCGGCGACCGACGAGCCCGACGCTGGCGCCGGAGAGCGAAAGGTCGAGCCAGGGGGAGATCAGGACGAGCGCCGCAGGGTCGGGCAACCCCATCTCGCGCAGCGACCGGACGGTCGAGACGGCGATGCCGCCGCCGGCCGAGTCGCCGATCACCGCCGTCCGGTGCGCGTCGTGACCGAGCTCGAGGACCGCCCGGTAGGCGGCGAAGGCGTCATCGGTCGGCGCCGGCTGGGGATGCTCGGGCGCGAGCCGGTAATCGGGGAGATAGACGTCCGCCCCCGTCACCGCGGCGATCCAGGAGGCGAAGCCCACGTACATCTCCCCGCCGCCGATCTCGAAACCGCCGCCGTGGACGTAGAGGACGGCGTCGCGCCCGCCGGGATCGATCGCGCCGACGGCGCCCGAGTCGATCCGGCGAAGCCGGGTCATCGACAGCTCGCCGACCCAGATCTCGCTGCGCTCGATCCCGTTCGGCCCGCCGACGATCCTCGTCAGCGTGGTGGCCCAGCGGCGCTGGAAGGAGATCGGCAGCCGCGAGCCGATCACCGGCCGGAAGAACAGCCGCATGCTGATCCTCGCGAAGGCTCTGATCAGCTTCTCCATGAGCAAGAGACCATATGGGCCGGGCCGCGTGCGGCGGGATACCCCCCGGCGGACCCGCCGCAACTGGCCTCACTTCGGACGCGAGTCGCGCAGTTATTTAGCTCTAGGATGCGCGCGATGGAGCAGGTCGCATTCTTCGCTGGCGCCATCGGCGCGCTCGGGGGAGCGATCGCCGTAATCGCGCTTCGGAATCCCTTCTACAGCGTCCTCGCGCTCGTCGTCCATCTCTTCTCCCTCGCCGGGCTCTTCCTGCTCCTCCACGCCGAGTTCGTCGCCGCCGCCCAGGTGGTCGTCTACGCCGGCGCGGTGATGGTCCTCTACGTCTTCGTCGCCGCCTACATCGGCGGCTTCGAGGAGCCCCTCTGGGATGCGATCCCGGGCCAGCGAATCCTCGCCCCGCTCGTCGCCGGGGCGCTGTTCGTGGAGCTGTCGATCGCGGTGCTCGGGTCGGGGCTGAAGTCGCTCGGCAGCGAGGGCGAGGTCATCCCGATCGGGTTCGGGTCCCCGGAGGCGGTCGGCCGGCTGATGCTCGAACGCTTCCTGATCCCGTTCGAGGCGGCATCGCTCCTGCTCCTGATCGCCGCCGTCGGGGCGGTCGTCCTCGCCGGGCGCCGGCCGGAGCCTGAAGGCCGGGTCGACCGCGAGGGGATGGTCTAGTTGGGCACCACCTGGTACCTCGTGCTCAGCGCCCTGCTGTTCGCGATCGGCGCCGGCGGCGTCCTGATCCGCCGCAGCCCGCTCGTGATCCTGCTCTGCCTCGAGCTGATGCTGAACAGCGCCAACCTCGCGCTGCTGGCGTTCGGACGCCACCTCGGCAACGCCGACGCGCAGGTCTTCGCGATGATCGTGATGGTCGTCGCCGCTTGTGAGGTCGTCGTCGGGCTCGGCCTGATCGTCGCGATGTACAGGCGGCGGATCCCGCTCGACGTCGACGAGAACCGGGGGCTGCGCGGATGAGCGTCACCACCTGGGGGTGGCTGATCATCGCGTTCCCGCTGGCGGGCTCGGTGTTGATCGGGCTGCTCTTCCGCGTCCTCCCCGCGAAGGCCGCCGGTTGGATCGGCACCCTCGCCATCGCGCTCGCATTCGCCTGCTCGATCGGCGCGCTGCTGGCGATGCTCGGCCATCCCGCCGAGGAGCGCGAGTTCGCGAACACGCTCTACGACTACGCCGGCGCGGCCGGAATCCCGTTCGACCTCGGCATCTACGTAGATCAGCTCAGCGTCTTCATGGCGCTCGTCGTCACGGGCGTCTCGATGCTGATCCACCTCTACTCGCTCGCCTACATGGGCAGCGACGCCGGCTACCGGCGCTTCTTCTCATTCCTCAACTTCTTCGTCTTCTCGATGCTGCTGCTGGTCCTCGCCGGCAACTACGTGCTGCTGATCGTCGGCTGGGCATTCGTCGGCTTCGCCTCCTACGCGCTGATCAGCTTCTGGTACCGGCGGCGGACGGCGACCGCGGCCGGCATGAAGGCCTTCGTGATCAACGTGATCGGCGACATCGGCTTGATGTTCGCGGCGATCCTGCTGATCAAGGAGATCGGCGTCAGCGACTACGGATCGGTCTTCGAACGCGCCCCGGAGGCGTTCACGACGAACGAGTGGACGATCGTCGCGATCTGCCTGCTGTTGATGCTCGGCGCCTTCGCCAAGTCCGCGCAGGCACCGCTCCACACCTGGCTCGCCGACGCGATGGAGGGCCCGACACCGGTCAGCGCCCTGATCCACGCCGCGACGATGGTCACCGCCGGCGTCTATCTGATCGCCCGCTCCTACCCCCTCTTCACCCTGGCCCCGACCGCCGCCGACATCGCGGCGTTCGTCGGCCTCTTCACGCTGCTGATGGCGGCGACGATCGCCCTCGCGGTCACCGACCTGAAACGGATCATCGCCTTCTCGACGATGAGCCAGATCGGCTACATGATCGTCGGCGTCTCGATCGGCGCCTACAGCGCCGGCCTCTTCCACCTGATGACGCACGCCTTCTTCAAGGCGCTGCTGTTCATGGCGGCCGGCTCGGTGATCGCGGCGATGGCGGCCGTCCAGGACATCGACCGGATGCGCGGCTTCCGGCGGGCGATGCCGTTCACCTCGGCGGCGATGATCGCCGGCGCCCTCGCGCTCGCCGGCTTCCCGGGCACCTCCGGCTTCTTCAGCAAGGACGAGATCCTCGCCTTCGCCGCGACCCGCGGCGGCATGTACTGGATCTTCGCCGTCGGCGGCTACATCGGCGCGATCCTGACCGCGTTCTACTCGTTCCGGATCGTCTTCCGGGTCGTCTACGGGGAGCCCTGCGAGGAGGCGCGAGAGCTCGAGCAGGGGCACATCCACCACGGCGAGCCGATCAACCCCGCGACCGGAGAGCGCGAAGACACCGACGTCGGCTTCCCCGGGCCCGAGCACCACATCGCCGAGCGTGAGTGGCCGATGAAGGTGGCGATGGCCGTCCTCGCGTTCGGGGCGCTGTTCGGCGGGCTGATCCAGATCCCCGGCGTCACCGACGTCCTCGAGAGCTTCCTCGAGCCGGTCTTCGCGGCCTCGCCGATCGCCGCCGGTGTCCACGTCTCGACGACCGACGCCTACATCGGGCTGGCCGTCGGCGGGATCTGCTCGCTGCTGGGGATCGGTGCCGCCTTCTACATGTACATGGTCGCTCCGGGCTCGACCGTGCGGCTCCGCGACCGCTTCGGCCGCCTCCACGACTTCCTCTTCAACCGTTGGTACTTCGACGAGCTGATCGACGCGCTCGTCTACCGGCCCGTCGTCGCCTGTGGGCGGTTCGCCTCCGGCACCTTCGAGCGGGTTGTCGTCGACGGCATCGTCCGCGGCACCAGCGACGGCGTCGGCGGGCTCGGCACGGTCGTCCGCACCGCGCAGTCCGGCTTCGTCCGCTTCTATGCCCTGCTCGTCGTCGTCGGCCTGGCCGGGCTCGGCCTCTACTTCTTGCTGGCGGCGTCCTGATGCTGGTCGCGATCTTCGTCGTCCCCGTCGCCGTCGGCCTGATCGGCTTCCTGCTGCCGGCCCGCGTCGCCGGCTGGTGGGCGACGCTGGGGGCGCTCGCCTCGCTCGTGCTGGCGATCGTCCTGGTCGCCGGCTTCGATCCGGCGGGGGGGAATCTCCAGGACGTCGTCGACCAGAGCTGGATCCCGCAGCTCGGCGTCCGCTTCCAGCTCGGCGTCGACGGCATCAGCATCTTCCTGGTGCTGCTGACCGCGCTGCTCTGGGCGGCGGCGACCTTGTGGTCGGCGCTGCAGGTGCCGGACCGTCCCCGCAACTACTTCTTCATGCTCGGGCTCTGCGAGACCGCGACGCTCGGCTGCTTCCTCGCTCAGGACCTGCTCCTCTTCGTCCTCTGCTTCGACCTGATGCTGGTGCCGCTCTACTTCCTGATCGGCGCCTGGGGCACCGGCGACCGGGTCCGCGCAACGATCAAGATGATCGTCTACACGCTCGTCGGCTCGCTGCTGATGCTGGTCGGCGCGATCGCGACCGCGGTCCTCAGCGCCGACGCGGTCGGCGGCGTCACCTTCTCGATCGAGACCCTGCGCCAGGCGCCCCTCGCCGACGGCACCCAGTACTGGATCTTCTGCTTCTTCGCGGCGGCGTTCCTGGTCAAGATGCCGGCCGTCCTCGTCCACGGCTGGGTCGTCGACGCCTACCGCTCCTGTCCGCTGCCGGTCCTGATCCTGCTCGGCGGCGTCCTCTCGAAGGTCGCCGCCTACGGGTTCCTGCGGATCGTCATCCCGGTCTTCCCCGACGCGTCGGTCCACTTCCAGGAGCTGCTGCTGATCATCGGCCTCGCCTCGATCCTCTACGGCTCAGCGATGGCCTTCACCCGCACTGAACTCCGCGACATCGTCGCCTTCTCCTCGATCGCGCAGATGGGGTTCATCACGATCGGGATCTTCAGCCTCAGCGGGGCCGGCGGCGACGGCTCGGTGATCCAGATGGTCAACCACGCGCTCGTCGTCGCGCCGATCTTCCTGATCATCGCGCTGCTCGCCGAGCGCACAGGCACCGAGGACATCCGCGAGATGGGCGGGATGGCGAAGCGGGCGCCGATGTTCGCGATCCTGTTCGTGGTCGTGACGATGGCGCTGCTCGCGATGCCCGGCTCGGCCAACTTCGTCGGCGAGTTCTTCATCCTCAAGGGCCTCTTCGAGACCAAGGTCGCGATTGCCCTGATCGCCTCCACCGGGATCGCGTTCGCGGCCTTCTACGCGCTGCGGATGTACCAGCGGACGATGCACGATCCGCTTCCCGACGGCGGCGCCTCACGCGAGATGACGCTCCGGGAGGGCGTCGTCCTGGTTCCGCTCGTCGCCTGCATCGTCGCCCTCGCGCTCTATCCGGGGCTGATCACGACCCGTGGCGAGGCCGCGGTCGACCGCAGCCTCGCCGCCGTCACGCCCGATGCGACGCCGCCGCCGGAGGCGGTCGCCGAGCGATGATCAACACGCCAGACATCGACTACGGCGCTCTTTCGCCGGTCATTGCGCTCGTCGCCGGGCTCTGCGTGGTCCTGCTCGTCGGCCTGATCGGCTCCCACGGCAGGCGCTGGCTGTCCTCGGGACTGACCCTGCTGACCCTGGCCGCCACCGCCGGGCTGATGATCTGGCGACTCGGCGAGCCCGACGTGGACCTCGTCGCCGGCGCCCTCCGCAGCGACGGCCTCTCGCTGACGATCGGGCTGATCGTCGTCGCGGCGGCGGCACTGGTCGTGCCGCTTCAGCTCCGCGACCCCGCCGCCGAGGAATCCGGCTTCGGCGAGAGCCACACGCTCCTGCTCGGCTCGGTGCTCGGGATGGTGCTGCTCGCCGAGTCTCAGAACCTGATCTCGTTCTTCGTCGCCCTCGAGCTGCTCTCGATCCCGCTCTACGTGCTCTGCGGATCGCACCGTTCGCGGGCGAAGTCGCTGGAGTCGGGGCTCAAGTACCTGATCGTCGGCTCGATCGGGTCGGCGACGCTGCTCTACGGCTCTGCCTTCATCTACGGCGGCTCCGGCGGCGCGACCGACTTCACCGCGATCGCGCAGGGGATCGGCACCGACCTCGCCGATGACCCGCTGGTCCTGATCGGGATCGCCTTCGTCGCGGTCGGCCTCGCCTTCAAGGTCTCGATCGCCCCGTTCCATCAGTGGACCCCTGACGTCTACGAGGGCGCGCCGACGCCGATCACGGCGTTCATGGCGGTCGCGACCAAGGCCGCCGCCTTCGCGGTCTTCGCCCGCTTCTTCATCGTCGCCCTCGGTCCCTCGGCCGACCAGTGGCAGCCGGCGCTCGCGGTGCTCGCGGCGGTGACGATCATCGTCGGCAACGTCGGCGCGCTCGGCCAGACCTCGCTGAAGCGCCTGCTCGGCTACTCCGGGGTCGCCCAGGCCGGTTACATGCTCACCGGTCTGCTCCTCGGCACGATCGCCGGGATCGACGCGCTCGGCTTCTACCTCGCCGCATACGCGCTGATCAACATGGCCGCGTTCGCGGTGATCGCCGTCCGCGAGCGCGAGACGACGCTCGGCGACGACATCACCGCTGTACAGGGACTCGGCAAGGACCGGCCCGAGCTCGCCTGGCCGCTGACGATCTCGATGCTCGCCCTCGCCGGGCTGCCCGGGACCGCAGGGTTCATGGGCAAGCTGTTCTTGATCGAAGCCGCGGTGGCCGGCGACTACACCTGGCTCGGCGTCTTCATCGTCGTCGGCTCGATGATCTCGCTCGTCTACTACCTGCGCGTCGTCGCGGCCGTCTGGATGCGGCCGGCACCGCGACTGGCCCCGGCGATCGCGGGAGCGGCGCCGGAGGCCGGTCCCGAGCCGCTGCCGAGCCGGACCGGCATCCCGGGCCGGACCCCGGAGGGGACTCCGAGCGGTGGGCGCTGCTGGCTCCTGCTCGGCTCGATCGTCGTCACCTCGGCGGCGACGATCGCCTTCGGCATCGTCCCGTCGCCGCTGATCGACTTCTCGCTCCACGCCGGCCGCGGGATCGCGAGCATGGTCGGCTTCTAGGCCGTTCTAGGCCACTCGGCGACAGCGGACCCGGTCGCGGCCGCCGCCTCCCCGGCACTCGTCGGAGCCGGGGCCGCCGACGAGCCGGTCGCGCCCGCCGTTGCCCGACAGACCGTCGCGACCGGCGCCGCCGCAGATCAGGTCCTCCCCCTTGCCGCCACGGACGACGTCGTTACCGCCGAGAGCGGCGATGACGTCGCGTCCGCGGGAGCCGCGGAGCCGCTCGGGCCGATCGGTGCCGACGATCGTCGCGACGCGGCCCTCGCAGCGGACCGGGCCGATCGAGGGCCATCCCTTCAGCTTCGCCCGGTAGAGGCGCTTGATCGCCTTGCCGTAGTAAGGCCCGAAGATCCGCCCGCGGGCCCGCCGCGAGTAGGCGTGGCTCGTGTTCGAGACGACGATCGCGCGCTGGGCGACCCAGCCACCGCCGCTCGCTCCCCGGCCCATGTCGCAGCGGATGCCGCGTCCCCGCGGGCCGCCGAAGCGACCCGGGTCCGCGGACTGCCGCGAGTCGCAGCGGATCAGCCGGGCGCCGTCGTAGGCGGGGCGGCCGCCGCCCGGGAAACCGTAGGCCTGCAGGCGCTGCTTCCGCGATTGGCCGAAGCCGATGCCGCGGGCGCCGACGACGCTCTCCAGGGTCCCGGCCTGCCGGCGCCGGGCGCGCAGCATCGCGATGTCGAAGT
This sequence comes from Solirubrobacterales bacterium, assembly GCA_035558835.1. Taxonomy (GTDB): domain Bacteria; phylum Actinomycetota; class Thermoleophilia; order Solirubrobacterales; family 70-9; genus RHKX01. Next base: position 3,328 of record DATMCB010000234.1, on the reverse strand, counting down.
CGAGCGATCCGAAGCGGGCCCAGGCGCCGGGGACGATGACATGGCCGACGCTCCAGACGCCGTACGGGGTCTCGCCGCGGGAGTAGCCGGGAACGAACGCCAGATTGGTCGCGAAACGACCGGTCCCGCCGGCATCGAAGGCACAGTGCCCGGCGGTCGTGAGGAGGCTGCCGGAGCGGGAGCTGACGACGGTCGCCGAGCACGCGAAGTCGCCGAGGCCCCGGAAGGTGCCGAGGAGCTTGCCGTGGACGCGGTTCGGGTAGCGGGCGGGGTTTCTGACCCGGACGCTCCGCAGCGCCCCCGCCGTGATCGCCGCCGGACCGGGGCGGGCGGTCCTGACGCGGCCGCCGGCGTCGATACCGAGCCCCGGCGCGGCCGCGATCCGCTCCGGCGTCCAGTAGGAGCCGGCGGCCGCGCGGCCGGTCCCGAACGAGTGCTCCGGCGCCGTCGCGACGGGCTCGGCCCGGGCAAGGGCGGGCGCGGCGAGCGCCAGGCCCGCGGCCACGGTCGCGGCCGCCACGAGCAAGGACGCTCCGCTCACCTGCACCGTTCCACCTCCGTTCGTCGCTCCCCTGCTGCCGGGCGAGGCGGCGATGTTAGACGCGGTAGCATCGCGGCCTTACGGTTCCGGTCGATGCTCCAGCACGTCACCCTCGAGATCGACGCCGGCGACGCCGACCGGTTCGCGGAGCTCCTCGCCGCGATCGGGTTCGCGCCGGTCCCGGTCCCCGAGACGCTGGGAGAGGGGATCCGCTGGTTCGAGCGGTCGGGGACGCAGGTGCACCTGATGTCCGTCGTTGCGCCGGTCGCGCCGCCGCGCGGCCATGCCGCCTTCGTCGTCGATCCACTCGAGCCGGTGCTCGGGCGACTCGCCGGGCTCGGCTTCGAGGCCGCCGACCGGCGCCCTCACTGGGGCGCCCGCCGGGTCTTCGTCGCGGCTCCGGGCGGACACCGGATCGAGCTCATGGAGGCCCCGCCGGGCCCGTCCTGACCGCGCGGCGCCCCGCCGATGGACTTCGTAGCATCGACGCCCCTTGCGCTATCCCGTCGAAACCTTCACCGCGGAGGAGCGCCGCGCGCTCGAGCCGCACTTCAGCAACCTCGACCGGCCGGTCTTCGCGCTGACGAACCTCCCCGAGACGGTCAAGGGGGCGCTGTTCGCCCGCTACTCGCGCTACCAGGGGACGCTGCGACGCCTTTACCTCGATGAGTTCGCCGCCGATGCGCCCACCGGAGGGCGGCCGTTCGACGGCGCCGAGGGCGAGCGCGCCGCCCAGCTCTACGAGCGGATCTTCATCGGCTACGGCGACGACTCGGTCGCTCAGCTCGGCGGCGCGCACCTCGCCTGCGAGTGGGTCAGCAACGTGCTCACGAAGGTGCTGCAGCGCGGTCGGCTCGCCGCCTACCTCGAGCAGTCGACCCGCTACATCCCCTACGACGCGCCGATCGAACCCGGTGCCGATCAGGGCGCGCCGGGGAGCTGGCGCTACTGGCGCTACGACGCGCTCGGGCCCGAGTTCGGCGCGGCGATGGACGAGATCTTCACGATCTACTCGAAGGCGCTGGCCGACGTCCGCGCCTGGGCCGAGCTGCGCTGGCCGCGAGGCGAGGAGCCGCAGGGCGCCTGGGAGCGCTCGATCAAGGCGAAGGCGCTCGACCTGCTCCGCGGCCTGCTTCCCGCCTCGACCCTCTCCCACGTCGGCATCTACGCGTCCGGGCAGGCCTACGAGCAGCTCCTGCTCCGGCTCGCCTCATCGCCGTTGCCCGAGGCCCGCGAGGTCGGGGCGATGGCGCACGACGCCCTCGGCGCGGTGATCCCGTCCTTCATCTCCCGGGTCGCCCGTCCCGACCGCGGCGGCGAGTGGATCTCCTACCTCGAGCAGCGCCGGACCGACACCGAGCGCTGGGTCGCCCGGCTCGGTCTCGACCGCCGCGCGGGCCCCGACGCACCGGCGGTCGAGCTGGTCCACGTCGACGGGGACGAGGATGCGCTGCTGGCGGCGTCGCTGTACGAGGCGACCGGGCTGCCGGAGGCGGAGATCGCGGGGCGGATCGACACGCTCGACCCGATCGAGCGCGAAGGCATCCTCGCCGACCTGGTCGGCGAGCGCGGCAACCGACGCCACCGCCCCGGCCGCGGCTGGGAGGCGGTTCGCTATCGCTTCGAGATCGTCTCCGACTACGGCGGCTTCCGCGACATGCAGCGCCATCGGATGCTGACCTGTCAGTGGCAGTCGCTCAGCCCCGACCTCGGCGCCGGCGTCCCCGACGAGGTCATCGAAGCCGGCGCCGGCGACGATTACCGTCGGGCGCTCGAGATCTCCCGGGCCGAGTTCGGGCGGCTCGAGGCGGCGGGGATGGCGGAGGCGGCCCCCTACGCGCTCTGCCTCGGTTACCGGATCCGCTACGTGCTCGACATGAACGCCCGCGAGGCGATGCACGTCTGCGAGCTCCGCTCCGGCCGCGAGGGCCACCCCACCTACCGCGCCGTCGCCCAGGCGATGCACGAGCAGATCAGCGCCGTCCACCCGGCGATCGGGGCGGCGATGCGCCACGTCGACTCGACCTCGGAGCCGCGGTTGGAGCGGATCATGAGCGAGATTCGCACCCACAGAAAACGCACTGCAACAGCCGGGCGTCCCTGACCGAGCGGATCAGGGACGCAGGAGCGAAGCGGCCCGGGGGCCGTGAGCCGTCGAGGACGCCGAGCTGCGAACCGTCAGGGACGGGCGGAGCCGCGCATTCGCTTGTAGAGCTTCTTCGCCGTGTCCGACAGATAGGGCCCGAACAGCGAGGTCGGTTGCGTTCCGTAGCCGTAGCTGACGACCGACAGCAGCGTCCCGCCACCGATCCAGCCGCCGCCACTCGATCCGCCGCTCATGTTGCAGCTCGCCCGCATCGGCATCGGACCGCCGCCCCCGGCTCCGTCGGAGCCGCGATAGGGACTCGAGCAGGCGTACTCGAACGTCGACACGAACGTGCCCTCGACCGGATAGCCGAAGATGTCGTAGCGCTGCCGGCGGGGCTGGTCGAAACCGATCCCGCGGGCGCCGACGACCGCCTGTAGCCGGCGACCGGTCGGATTGCGGCGGACGATCGCGGCGCCGAGGTCGTAACGGAGGTTCTCCCCCCGCCGCCACTGCCTGGTTGTCGCCGTCCGCTTCGCCGGCCAGGTCCCGTACGGACGCGCGTCCTCGCCGTTGTAGGCCGGGACGAAGGCCCATTCGGTGACCTTGCCGCCGTGGTCCTCCCAGTCGAAGACGCAGTGCCCGGCGGTCATCACGAGGCTGCGGTTGCGGCTGTTGACGGCGGTCCCCGAGCAGACGTA
>DATMCB010000233.1:0-6060 GCA_035558835.1 Solirubrobacterales bacterium | reverse complement strand
AGCAGCTCCGCTTCGGCGACCCGGACCTCGTAAGCGCCGGTCGGGAGCTCGGGATTGACGGTCTCGGGCGAGCGCTCGACGACCGGGCCGCGGACGCTGATCACGTCCTCGGGGCGGAGCTTGTGGCCGAGCTCGAAGGCGCTGCCGGCGTCGTCGGGATCGAAAACGAGCTGGACGAGCCCGGTCCGGTCGCGGAGGTCGATGAAGACGAGCCCGCCGTGGTCGCGGCGGCGGTTCACCCAGCCGGCGAGCCGGGCCTCGGAGCCGACGGCGTCGGCGGTCACCTGACCTGCCCAGGTGTCGCGGTAGCGGTTGCCGCGCTGGGCGGGGAACTCGGGGGTATCGCCTGGATCGGTCACGGTTGCGCAGTCTCGCAGCAGCTCAGGGCCGACCCGTCAGCGGCCGCCGCCGCCGAGCTCGGCGGCGATCGTGCCGGGATCGACGTCGCGCTGATCGCCGCTCGACATGTCGCGCAGCTTCGCCGTGCCGTCGCCCTCGAGGATCAGCGCGTGGCGGGCGCCGGAGCGGTCCGCCTGCTTCATCTGCCCCTTGAAGCTGCGCTCGGCGAGGTCGAGGTCGGCGGCGAGTCCGTCGTCGCGGAGCCGCCGGACGAGCGCCGAAGCGGCAGCGCGGTCGCCGCCGGTGACGACGAAGACGTCGATCGTCTCCGGCTCCGGGCGCGTCTCCATCGCCAGCAGGATCCGCTCGACCCCGGCCGCCCAGCCGACCGCAGGCGTGGCGGGCCCGCCGAGCAGCTCGACGAGCCCGTCGTAACGGCCGCCGCCGCCAAGTCCGGACTGGGCGCCGAGTCGGCCGCAGGTGAACTCGAAGACCGTCCGGTTGTAGTAGTCGAGGCCGCGCACGAGCGATCCGTCGAGCGTGTAGGCGACGCCCGCCTCGTCGAGCAGCTCGCGGACCGCCGCGAAGTGCTCGGCGTCCTCGCCGCCGAGGCGGTCGAGCATCTGCGGCGCGTTCTCCATCACCGCCCTGGTCCCGGCGTGGTCGGAATCGAAGGCGCGCATCGGGTTCGAGTCGATCCGCTCGCGGACCTCATCGGAGAGATCCGATTCGTGATCGCGGAGAAACCCGCGGAGCTCGTCGCGGTAGTCGGCGCGCGCCTCCGGCGAGCCGAGCGAGGAGAGCAGCAGCTCGGCGTCGGGGATGCCGACGTCGGTGAGGATCCGGTCGAGGAGGATGATCAGCTCTGCATCGACGAGCGGCGATGCGGAGCCGATCGCCTCGGCCCCGATCTGGTTGAACTCGCGGAAGCGCCCCTCCTGAGGTCGCTCGTAGCGGAAGAACGGCCCCTCGTAGGCGAGCTTCACCGGCTGCGGCAGCCGGTGCATGCCGTGCTCGATGTAGGCGCGGCAGATCGGCGCCGTCCCCTCGGGCCGGAGCGTGACCGAGCGCCCACCCTGGTCGTCGAAGGTGAACATCTCCTTGCGGACGATGTCGGTGGACTCGCCAACACCGCGCTCGAACAGTCCCGTGTCCTCGAAGATCGGCGTCTCGATCCGGGCGTAGCCGGCGGCGCGCAGCCGCTCCCGGGCAGCGCCGCTGACGGTGGCGCGGGCAGCCTCGTCGGCCGGGAGCACGTCGAAGGTGCCCTTCGGTGCCTGGTGCTTGGCGGCCACGGCTGCCGGAAGCTACTCGGCGGCGGCCGGGAGGTCGGCGAGGAAGGGGTTCGACGCGATCTCGCGCTCGAGCGTCGTCAGCCCCATGTGCCCGGGGAAGACCATCGTCTCCGCCGGATGGGCGTCGATCAGGTCGCGGATGCTCGCCGCCAGCGTCGGCCAGTCGCCGCCGGGGAGATCGACGCGGCCGACCGAGCCCTGGAAGAGGACGTCGCCGCTGAAGATCGCGCTCTCGTCGGGGATCGAGTAGGTGAGGTGGCCGATGCTGTGGCCGGGGGTGAAGATCACGTCGATCTCGAAGCCGGCCAGATCGAGACGCTCGCCGCCGCCGAGCGTCTCGTCGGCGTCGTAGCCCTCGTAGGGGCCGATCCCGGGGATCGGCGTCCATTTCATGATGTCGGCGAGCATCGGCGTCTCGAGCTCCGGGCAGTACACGGTCGCCCCGGTCGCCTGCGCGACCGGGGTCACCGCGCCGACGTGGTCGACGTGCGTGTGGGTGAGCAGGATCGCCTCGACGTCGAGGCCGAGCTCATCGATCGCCGCGAGCAGGCGCGGGGCCTCGTCGCCGGGATCGACTACCAGCGCCTGCTCGGCGCCGTCGCGGCGGACGAAGTAGGTGTTCTCGGCGAACGGTCCGACCGTGAAGCTGCGGACGTCCATCGCCGTCAGCCCGCCTTCTCGGTCTGCTTGGCCTCGCGTTCCTGCTTCTGGCGGGCCATCCGGCGGTTGTAGAAGAACGACTCGGTGTAGAAGCCGAGCGGGATGTAGAAGACGGCGGCGATTATCGTCAGCACGATCGCGCCGGCGAGCGGCTGCCCGAACAGCAGCGAGACCGGCAGCAGCAGGGCGGCGAAGAGGAGGCCGCGGATCGCCGAGCCGCGCCAGGTCGGCGCCACGTCGCGGCGGTCGACCGGCTGGCTCTTCTTGCCGCCCTTGCCGCGCGAGCGCGCCTGCGCCATCGCCTCCTGGCGATTGCGGGGCCGTCGGCCCGGCCGGCGCTGGATGCTCCCGGTCTGGGTGCCGCGGTGCTTGCGGCGGCGGCGTTTCGCGTTTCCCGGCATCGGGGGGCGATTCTAGTTAGAACCTGTCTCAGAGCCCCGCGCGTCCGCCTGGCGAGTGCCGGAGGAGTGCCGAACGGGTGATGCAGCCGGCGTGGCGTGGCAGCGCCACGCGAGCCGGCGAGGATCCCGAGCGGCGCTCTCCGGCGCCGCCAGGCGGGCGTGGGGGGTTTGAGGCGGGTTCTCAGGCGCCAGCGGTCGCCGCGAGCCGCGCCTCGATCGTCTGGCCGTGCGGATCGCCGCCGGCCAGCTCCAGATCGGCCCGCCAGCCGGCGAGCGCCGCCTCGGGGACGAGGCCGACGAGCTCGGCCGCCACCGGCCGCGTCCCGAGCGGTTCGCCGAGCCGTGCGGTCAGCGCGACGACCTCGGCGAGCGGCACCGCGACCGGGTCGTGGACGTTCGTAGAGATCTGGATCCGGCCGGGGCCGAGCTCGATCGCGATCGCCCGGACCCCGGGCGGGCCGCCGCCGGACTCGCGCAACTCCGCCGCGATCGCGGTGCCGTCGGCGAGCGTCACGCCCGGCGACAGCTCGAGGTTGAAGGCGGCGAGCGGCGGCCGCGCCGTGACGAGGACGCCGCCGCCGGTCGGGTGCGGGACCCCCGGGCCGTAGTCAGGCGTGAGATCGCCCTCGCGCATCCGGCGGGTCAGCTCGACGTGGCCGCCCCGGCGAAAGTGGGCGCGTTCACGGCGCTCCGGCGTGCTCGCCAGCTCGCCGTAGAGGAAGACCGGCAGGGCGAGCGCGCCGAGCTGCTCGGCGACCGCCCGGGCGAGGTCGACCGCTCGCGGGCGGAGCGCCTCGCGATGCCAGACGATCGGGCAGACGTCGATCGAGCCGATTCGCGGGTGCGCGCCGACCTGGCGGGTGACGTCGATCTGCCCGACCGCGAGGTCCGCGAGGCGGACGAGTGCCGGCAACAGCGACGCCTCATCGCCGGCGAGGGTGAAGACGGTGCGGTTGTGGACCGGATCGGAGTGCTCGTCGAGCAGCGCGACCCGCGAGCCGAGACTGCTCCGGAGCTCGTCGACCACTGTCCCGTCGGTCCCCTCGGAGACGTTCGGGACGGCGAGCAGGCGGTTGTCGGGCGAGCCTGGCAGCGCCGATCAGACGAGCAGCTCGCCGTCGCGGACGACCTCTGTGCCGTCCACGGTCAGCGTCGGTCGCATGACGACGCAGTCGAGGTGGACCGGGACCTGGATCCGGCCGCCGATCGCAGCCGATGCGCCGAACGCGACGTGGACGGTGCCGAGCAGCTTCTCGTCCTCGAGCACGTTGCCGGTCAGCTCCGCCTTCTCGTTCGTGCCGACGCCGAGCTCGGCGATGATGCGGCCGTCCTCGCTGTCGGCGGTGAGAAGCTCGACGAGCGCGGCACCCTCGGCCCCGCTTGCGTCGCTGAGCCGCCCCGCGGTGACGGTCAGCGCCACCGGCTCTGCCGGGATCCCGACCCCGGCGATCGTCCCGTCGACGACGAGCGCCCCGTCGCAGGCGCGGTCGTCGGGCGAGATGAAGCCCTCGCCGCAGGGCAGGTTCCCGAACGCCCCCGGCGCGGTCAGCTCGCCGGCATCGGGGATCGCGGTCCGCCCCTCGAGCCCGAGCCGGAGGTCGCTGCCGTTCGCGCATGTGATCCGCGCCTCGGTGCCGGCGTCGAGGATCGCCGCGATCGCGTTGCCGCGGCGACGGAGCTCGTCCATGTCGGCGCTCATCACCCGGGCGAGCATCTCCTCGGTGACCCCGGGTAGCGTCGCGATCCGCGCTCCGGCCTCCGAGGCCGCCTTGCGGGCGGCGGTGTGGGAGAGCGACTGGACCGTCGGAGCGAGGACGACGTCGGCGCCGCGCATCGCCGCCGCGACCGGGCCGGGCGGCTCGGCGGCATGCGTGTCGCGCTCGGCCATCAGCGCCAGGACAGCGTCGGCGCCGGCGCGGCCCGCCTCGCCGCGAAGCCGCTCGCCGAGGCCGAGCGTCGCCGGGTTGGCGACGACGAGGACGTCCTCCCCGGACTTGACGCCGAGGCAGTCGTTGACGACGGTGGCGACAGCGCGCTCGAGGTCGTCGCGGGTCGGCTCGCTCACAGTCCGCCGACCCTAGCGCGCGCAACGCACGCGACGCGGCGGCCGTTGATGATCGGGATCGATCATCTAGCCTCGGCGGCGATGGCGCGCAGCGTCTACTACGCCGCGATGAGCCTCGACGGCTACATCGCCGACCACGACGAGAACCTCGAGTGGCTGACCGGGTTCGACGGCCCCGGCTATGCCGGCGACGCCGAGCATCGCGGCCCGATGGAGTCCTCCTACCCCGCCTTCATGGAGGGAGTCGGGGCGCTGGTGATGGGATCGAAGACCTACGAGTTCATCCTCGGCCAGAGCTGGGCATACGGCGATCTCCCGGTCTGGGTGCTGACCTCGCGCGTGCTGCCGGCGGTCGAGGAGGCGAGCGGGCTCCGCTTCGCTTCAGGGCCGGTGACCGCGATCCACGACGAGGCGATGGAGGCGGCGACCGGCAGGGACCTCTGGGTCGTCGGTGGCGGCAACGTCGCCACGCAATACCTCGAGGCCGGGCTGCTCGACGTCGTCCAGGTGACGATCGTGCCGGTGGTCCTCGGCGACGGGTCGCCGCTCTTCGCCGGGCCGGTCCCGCCGCTGAAGCTGCTCGACGTGACGCCCTACGGGAACGGGATGGTGGAGCTGACCTACGAGGTCGTGATGTGAGCGATCAGGCCTGTGCAGCGGCCACCGCTGCGACTGCCTCGCGCTCGAAGTCGCGAAGCCCGCGCGGGATGTCGAGCTCGAGCGGATCCTCGCTGAAGGTCGGATCGAGGCCGGCCAGCCGCTCGGCGATCGCGAGGTCGCAGAACGGAAGCTGCTCGAGGCTGTAGCCGCCTTCGAGGGCGACGACGAGGCGACCGTCGCAGAGCTCGTCGGCGAGCGCCATCGCCCGGCCGGTCAGCTCGCGGAAGCCCTCGGTGGTGACGCTCATCCGCCCGAGCGGGTCGGAGGCGGCCGGGTCCTGGCCGGCTGAGAGGAACAGCAGGTCGGGACCGAAATCGCGGAGTGCCGGCTCGACGACCTCCGCAACCGCGTGGACGTAGCCGGCGTCGCCGGTGCCGGCCGGCAGCGGGACGTTGACGGTGCTCCCCTCCCCCGCGCCTACTCCGCGATCACCGAGGCGGCCGCGGCCCGGCGGATAGAGATCGTCCTGGTGCAGGGAGATGAACAGGACCGACGGGTCGCTCCAGAAGACCGTCTCGGTCCCGTTGCCGTGGTGAACGTCCCAATCGACGATTGCGACCCGCTCGGCACCGGTGCGCTGGGCGTGGCGGGCGGCGATCGCGACGTTGTTGAACAGGCAGAAGCCCATCGGCTCGCTCGC
>DATMCB010000232.1:0-12481 GCA_035558835.1 Solirubrobacterales bacterium | reverse complement strand
AGCTCGCGCACCGATCGCAGCGATGACAGGTCGCCGTGGTGGAGATGGATGTCGTTATTGCCGGTCGAATCGATGATCCGCTCCCGGACGCCGGCGCCGCGTTCGGCGTCGCGGACGACCATGTGGACATGCGCCCCGCCGGCGGCGCATCGTTCGGCCGCTGCGGCGCCGATCCCCGAGGTGGCGCCGGTTATCACGACCGCTCGGCCCTTCAGCCGGTCGTCGGGGTCGGGGTCGGAGCCGGCGAGTCCGCGGACCCGGTAGCCGATCGAGCTGAAACCCGGCAGCACCGTCCGGTCGAGGAGCCAGTCCACGGGCTTCGAGCTGCCAATCGATCTGATCGCGGTGTTCATTGACTCGTCCAGGCTAACAACTATGTCCAATGTATGTCAAAGGTTCGTCTAGCTCGGCGGTCGGGTCGGGCACGGCCCTTGAGCGACGACCCGGTCGGAACCGCCCTTCCGCTTGAGCCGTGAACCGGCCCGCTACGGTCGGGGCGTGGAGAGGCTGATCATCGACGGCATGAACGTGCTCGGCTCGCGACCGGACGGCTGGTGGCGCAACCGGCCGGCGGCGATGGCGGCGCTGACCCGGCGGCTCGATGCGCTGGCGGCCGGCGAGGACCTCGAACTCACCGTCGTCTTCGACGGCCGACGCCACGAGCGGGTCGCCGCGGCGGCGGAGCGGATCGACGTCGGCTTCGCGCCGGGCGGGCCCGACGCCGCCGACCGCGAGATCGTCGCCCGGCTCCGTGGCGACGCCGATCCCGGCTCGATCGTCGTCGCGACCAGCGACCGGCGCCTGCGGAACTCGGTCAAGGCCGCCGGCTCGCGCAGCATCTCTGCCGGGGAGCTGCTGCGCCGCCTCGAGGCGTTCGAGCGCGAATAGGATCAGTTGATGGGACGGCTGGCGCTGATCGGCGGACACTCGATCCTCGGCAGCGAGCCGGCGGCCGGCTTCGAGCCACTTGACGTCGATACGTCGAGCGGCCCGGTCCGGGTCTACGAGCGCGGCGAGCAGGTGCTGCTGCAGCGGCACGGCTTCGCCCGCTACACGACGGCCGCGCGGATCGACCACCCGCGCAACTTCGCCGCCCTCGCCGGGCTCGGCTGCGATCGCGTCCTCGCGGTCGGCTCGGTCGGCGGGCTTCGCGCCGAGCTCGGCGTCGGGACGTTCCTCTGCCCCGACGACTTCATCGCCCTCCACCTCGGCCTGTCGCTCGACGACCAGCACGGCGGCGAGCAGGTGCCGGGATTCGACCCCGACTGGCGCCGCGCCGTCGTCGAGGCCTGGAACCGCGCCGCCGAGCCGGAGCTGATCGACGGCGGTGTCTACTGGCAGGCGATCGGCCCGCGCTTCGAGACGCCCGCCGAGATCCGCCTGATCGCCGCCCACGCCGACGTGATCGGGATGACGATCGCGGCCGAGTGCATCATCGCCCGCGAGACGGGGATCCCCTACGCGGCGGTATGCGTCGTCGACAACCTCGCGAACGGGGTCGCCGCCGAGGAGCTCTCGGTGGCCGAGTTCGAGGCCGGCAAGGAGGAGAACCGCTCGCGCCTGACCGCGGCGCTGGGCGCCGTCACAGCCGAGCTCGAGCGCGGGAGCGCCGGCTGATGGCGCTCACGATCGAGGGCGCCATCCTCGACGGCGCGCCCTGCAACGTGCGGATCGAGGGCGGAACGATCGCCGACCTCGGTGCCGAAGTGACCGCCGCGCCGGGCGACGAGCGGATCGACGGGACCGGGACGGCGATCGTGCCCGGTTTCGTCAACGGGCACACCCACGCGGCGATGACGCTGTTCCGCGGCTACGCCGACGACCTGCCGTTGATGACGTGGCTGCAGGACCACATCTGGCCGGTCGAGGCGAGGCTCGACGCCGAGGACGTCTACTGGGGCACCCGGCTCGCCTGCGTGGAGATGATCAGGACCGGGACGGTCCGGTTCTGGGACATGTACTGGCAGCCCGGGGCGGTCGCCCGCGCGGTCGGCGACGCCGGCGTCCGGGCGACGATCGGCCCGCCGCTGCTCGACGGCGGCGACGCGGGCCGGATCGACGAGCTGAAGCAGGCGGCGGCGGTCGGCCTCGACGAGATCGCCGCGGACGGCGGCGAGCTGACCGCCCCCTCGCTGGCCCCGCACGCCATCTACACGGTCTCCCCGGAGTCGCTGACCTGGATCGCCGCCGAGGCAGAGCGGCGCAGCATCGCGGTCCAGATCCATGCCGCCGAGACCGAGCAGGAGGTCGAGGACTGCCTCGCCGGACACGGCTGCCGGCCGATCGAGCTGCTCGACCGGGTCGGGCTCCTCGGGCCGCGGACGCTGCTCGCCCACGCGGTCTGGATCGACGACCACGAGCGCGAGCTGATCGCCGCCTCCGGAGCCACGGTCGTCACCAACCCGGTCGCGAACATGAAGCTCGCGGTCGGAGCGATCTTCGACCTGCCGGCGGCGCAGCGGGCCGGGCTGCCGGTCGGCCTCGGCACCGACGGGGCCGGGTCCAACAACTCGCTCGACCTGATCGCGGACGTCAAACACCTCGCGCTCGGGCAGAAGCACCGCTCCCGCGACGCCGCCGCCGGCACCGCCGCCGAGACGCTGGCGATCGCGACCGGGATGCGGGCGCCGCTGCTCGGGGCGACGCCGATCGAGGCCGGCCGCCCGGCCGACCTGCTGCTCGTCCGGACCGACGGCCACGAGCTCGGGATCGGATCGCTCGAGGCGGGTCTCGTCTACGCCGCCTCCGGGTCCGTCGTCGACACGACGATCGTCGCCGGCCGGGTCCTGATGCGGGACGGGGTCGTCGCCGGCGCCGAGGAGGTGCTCGACCGGGCCCGCGAGCGAGCCCGCCGCCTCGGACTGGTGGGGCCGGCATGACGGCGCCGGGGGAGGCCTCCGTCCACGCCGCCGGCGGCGTCATCGTCCGCGACGGGCCCGCCGGGATCGAGGTCGCGGTCGTCCACCGGCCGCGCTACGACGACTGGTCGCTGCCGAAGGGCAAGCTCGAGCCCGGGGAGGGCTTCGCCGCCGCGGCGCTGCGGGAGGTCGAGGAGGAGACCGGCTTCGTCTGCACGATCGGCGACGAGCTCTCGTCGACGAGCTACCACGACCGCAAGGGGCGCCTGAAGCTGATCCGCTACTGGGCGATGACGCCGCGCGCCGGCGAGTTCGCGCCGAACGAGGAGGTCGACGAGCTCGAGTGGCTACGGCCGGCGGCCGCGGTAGCCCGGCTCGACTACGAGCACGACCGGATGCTGATCGCCGAGTTGCCCCACCCGGGCGCGGCCTGAGTCAGTCGATCGGTATCCGCTCGACCCGGTCGGCTCCCGCAGGCCGCTGGTCGAGGCGCTCGAGGTAGTGGTCGACGAGCGAGCGCAGGGTCAGCAGCATCTCGCGCCCGACGTCGTCGAGCTGGCCGCGCAGCTCCGGGCCGCCGGCGCCGCGGAGGATCTCGGCGCCGCGGCAGATCGGGCAGAGCTCGAGGCAGCGGGAGTCGGCCGGATGGGTCGCTGTCCAGTCGGCCCAGGCCGACCAGTCAGGCCCGCTGCCGGTCTCGTTCCCGGGCGGCCGCTCCCGGTGCGGGATCCCGGTCCCCTCGCTCGTCGGCGGGGGCCGGTTGCTCTGCTCGTCGGGGGCGGTCATCTTCGAAGCTCACCTCCAGCATCCCGGCCTCGAGCCGGGCACCGGCCGGACGGTGCCGGGCGAGCGCGGTGGGGAGGATGATAGTCCGCTTCTCGCGACCCGCCCGGACGATCAGCTCCTGGCCGACCTTGCTGAGATCGAGCTCGGAGCGGTCGGCGAACGGGACCGGGATCGCGAGCACCGTGCGGCCGTTCTCCGTGCTGATCCGCTGGGCGAGCTCGGAGTGCATGACCCGCTCCGGCCGCTCACCGTCGAACAGCTCGGCGCCGAGGCGGTCGAGCATCTCGGCGCCGACGACCTCCTCGGGGAAGTAGCGGGCGAGCAGCAGCGGGACCGGCGAGAACCCCTCGCGGACGGCCTCGAGCTGCTCGCGCTGACGGTCCCGCCAGGCGCCGAAGTAGGAGTCGGCGAGCTCTTCGGGGAAGACCCGGTTGACGACGACGGCGTCGGTCAGGTAGCCGTACAGGTTCAGGTAGGTGAACGTCCGCTGCGCCTCGCGGATGACCATCCGGTCCGGGTTCATGACGAGCCGGATCGAGGTCCGTTCGCGATCGCGGAGGATCTCGTTCATCGCGATCAGGTTGCCGACGAGACCCTGGACGTCGGCGAAGACGTCGTCGCCGGGCAGCGGCACGTCGAGGAACGTGCGGGCGAACGGGCGGGCGGCGGTGACGAGGCGGCGCTCCCAGGGGAGCACCTTGTCGAGCCACCAGCGGGCGACGTCCGGGAACGAGAGCAGCCGCAGCGTCTCGCCGGTCGGGGCGCAGTCGACGACGATCACGTCGTAGTCGCCGCCGGCGTGGTGGGAGCGGATCTGCAGGAGGCTGAACAGCTCGTCCATGCCGGGCGGGACGGTCAGCTCCTCGGCGGCGACGCCGAGCACTCCGCGATCGGCGAGGATCCGGCCGAGCCAGTCGCGGACGGCCCCCCAATTCGCCTCCATCTCCGCCTGCGCCTCGATCTGCTGCGCCCAGAGATGCGGCGAGATCTCGCGGGGCTCGGGACCGAGGCCGGCCTCGAGGGAGTCGCCGAGGCTGTGGGCGGGGTCGGTCGAGAGGACGATCGTCCGCAGGCCGGCGGCGGCGCAGCGCCGCGCGGTCGCCGCGGCGACACTCGTCTTGCCGACGCCTCCCTTGCCCGTGTAGAGGATCGTCCTCGGGAGCCGCGGCGCGGTCTCGTCGGCGACCGGCACCGATCCAGGGTACTCTGACCCGCCCATTCGAGCGGGCGGGACACCGGATCCTTGCGAGCGAGAGCGACAATCGCGCTGCTTACGATCGCCGCGCTGGCGGGGCTGGCACTGCTGTCGGGTTGCGGCGGTGACGACGCCTCGAGCCAGGATCCCCAGGAGGTGCTCGACAAGGCGCTCGGCGGCGGCGAGAGCGTCGACAGTGGCGTCCTCGACATCACGCTCGACATCACCTCGAGCGGCGGTCAGCAGGGCGATCTCTCCGCCGAGATCCAGGGCCCGTTCCAGTCGAACGGGAGCGGGCAGCTTCCCTCGGTCGACTTCGACGTGACCGCCTCGGTCGACTCCGGCAACTCCAACTTCGACTTCGACGGCGGGCTCACCGTCACCGGCGATGGCGCCTGGGTCGGCTACCAGGGCGACGAGTACCAGCTCGACGACACGACCTTCCAGGCCGTGAAGTCCTCATACGAGGCCTCCGCCGCCCAGCAGGCCGACCAGGGGGAGCAGGGCTCGCTGCAGCAGTTCGGCATCGACCCGCAGAGCTGGGTGACCGACCTGACCAACGAGGGGACCGAGGATCTCGACGGGACCGAGGTCGTCCACGTGTCCGGCGCCGCCGACGTGCCGAAGCTCGTCGCCGACCTCGGCGACCTCGCTCAGCAGACCGGCCAGGGATCGCAGGTCGACCCGGCCTCGCTGAAGCAGCTCGAGGGGACCGTCAAGGACGCGAGCATCGACGTCTATGCGGCGACCGACGACGACTCGCTGCGCAAGCTCGACGTCGGACTGACGCTCGCCGACCCGCGCGGCGGCTCCGGCGAGGTCCGCGTCGAGCTCTCGATCGGGATCTCCGATCCCGGCTCCGAGCAGTCGATCAGCGGCCCGTCCGGCGCGAAGCCGCTCGCCGATCTGCTCGGCCGGATCCCCGGTGCCTCCGACGCACTCGGGCTCGGCGCGGGGGGTGGCGCGGCGCCGCAGGCCCCGCAGGCGTCCGGCAGCGCCGCGAAGTACTACGACTGCGTCGCCAAGGCGAAGAGCGCGCAGGCCGTCAACGACTGCGCGAGCCTGCTCGGCGGATGAGCTCCCCCGGCCCGGCGCTGAGCAGGGGCTTCCTTTTCGGCCCCGACGGGTGGCCGTACCTGCTGCTGCCCTTCATCCCGATCGCGATCGTGCTCGACATCCTCGGCGCGACCGCCGGCGTGATCTTCTTCACGGCGGCGATCGGGATCATCCCGACGGCCGCGCTGATGGGGCGAGCGACCGAGGAGCTCGCCGAGCGCTCCGGCCCCGGCATCGGCGGCCTCCTGAACGTCACGTTCGGCAACGCCCCGGAGCTGATCATCGCGCTGTTCGCGCTCGCCGAGGGGCTCCAGGAGGTCGTCAAGGCGTCGATCATCGGCTCGATCATCGGCAACGTGCTGCTCGTCCTCGGCGCCGCCATGGTCAGCGGCGGGATCGGCCGCCCCGGGCAGGTCCAGAAGTTCGACCGGACCGCCGCATCGACGCAGTCGACGATGCTGTTCCTGGCCGCCGCGGCGTTGCTGATGCCGGCGATCTTCGAGCTCGTCGAGGGCAGCGGCCTGCCCTCGATCGGCCCCGAGATCGTCGACTACGGCTCGACGGTCGAGATGCTGTCGCTGGCGGTCAGCGTCGTGCTGATCCTCTGTTACGTCGCCGGCCTGTTCTTCTCGCTGAAGACCCACAGTGACGTCTTCAACCCGCGCGGGCACCACGACTCGGGCGACGCGGGAGACGCGAGCGCCGAGAGCGACGCGAGCACCGACAGCACCGAGAGCGACACGTGGGGCTGGTCGGTGCGGACATCGGTGATCGCTCTCGCGATCGCGGGCGTCGCGGTCGGCGTCATGTCGGAGGTGCTCGTCGGGTCGATCAGCGAGGCGTCGGAGTCGGTCGGTCTCAGCGAGTTCTTCATCGGCGTGATCGTCGTCGCGATCGTCGGCAATGCCGCCGAGCACTGGGTCGCGGTGCTCGTCGCTTTCAAGGGGAAGATGGACCTCGCCGTCAACATCGCGATCGGCTCGAGCGCCCAGGTCGCGCTGTTCGTCGCCCCGGTCCTCGTCTTCGCGTCGTTCGCGATCGGACCGAGCCCGATGCCGCTGGTGTTCAACGGGTTCGAGCTCGGCGCGATCCTGCTCGCGGCGCTGATCGCCAACGCGGTCACGTCCGAGGGCGAGTCGACGTGGTTCGAGGGAGTCCAGCTCCTCGCGGTCTACGCCGTGCTGGCGACCGCGTTCTTCGTGGCGTAGGAAAGGGTCCGTGGGCGCCGCATTCCTCCTCCTGATCAGCTTCGCCGTCATCCTCGCCGGCGCGCTCGTCTTCACGAACGCCGTCGAGTGGCTCGGCCACCGGCTCGACATCGGCGAGGGCGCGACCGGCAGCATCCTCGCGGCCGTGGGCACGGCGATGCCCGAGACCCTCATCCCGGTCGTCGCGATCATCAGCGGCGGCGAGGGGTCCGAGGACGTGGCGATCGGGGCGATCATCGGCGCACCGTTCCTGCTCGCGACCCTGGCGATGGCGCTCGTCGGGACCTCGGCGTTCGTCTTCCAGAAGCGCCGGTCGCAGGGGTTGGCGCTGAAGGCCCACATCCCGACCCTCGATCGCGACCTGCTCTTCTTCATCGTCTTCTTCGGGATCGGGCTGATCGCCGGAGCGCTGCTGCCGACCGGCTTCCACTACCCGCTGGCGGCGATCTTCGTCGTCGCCTACCTGCTCTACGTGCGGATGACGTTGCGGGAGGGCGGCGAGGTCCAGCAGGCCGAGGAGATCGGTCGCCTCTACATGGACCGTGGCGACGGCGGCGAGCCGCCGACGCGGCTGATCGGACTCCAGCTCGCGGTCGGGCTGGCGGCGATCGTCGGCGGCGCCCACCTGTTCGTCGAGGAGATGATCCACGTCGCCGAGTCGATCGGCGTCGAGCCGCTCGTCCTCTCGCTGATCCTCGCCCCGCTCGCCACCGAGCTGCCGGAGAAGATCAACAGCTTCTTCTGGGTCCGTGAGGGCAAGGACAGCCTTGCGCTCGGCAACATCACCGGGGCCATGGTCTTCCAGTCGACGATCCCGGTCGCCTTCGGCCTCGCCCTGACCGACTGGGACCTCGACCGCTTCGCGATCGTCTCGGCCCTGCTCGGGCTCGCCGGCGGTGTCCTCGCCTACTTCACGCTCCGCAACCGCGGCCGCTTCGACCTGTTCCCGGTGATCGGCTGGGCGACGCTGTTCGCCGGCTTCCTCGCCTACGTGCTGGCGAGCAGCTAGATGGTCTAGGCGCCGAGCTCTTCGAGGGCGGCGAGGACGACGTCGTCGTGCGTCTTCGGCTGTACCTTCGGGAACACGCGCGCGACCTTGCCGTCGGGGTCGATGACGAAGGTCGAGCGCTGCACGCCCATGTACTTCTTGCCGTACATGCTCTTCTCCCCCCAGACGCCGTAGGCGTCGGCGACCGCGTGGTCGGGATCGGCGAGGAGCGTGAAGCCGAGGCCGTACTTGTCGTCGAACTTCGCGATCGCGTCGACCTCGTCGGGCGAGATGCCGAGGACGCGGGCACCGTGCTGGGCGTACTCGCCGGAGCGGTCGCGGACGCTGCAGGCCTGCGTCGTGCAGCCGGGGGTGTCGGCGCGCGGATAGAAGTAGAGGACGACCCACCGGCCACGGAGGTCGGCGAGGGCGACCGTCTCGCCGGACTGATCGGGCAGCGCGAACTCCGGCGCCGGGTCGCCGGCCTCCGGCATCGCCACGCTCACTCCTCCTCGTCGAGCTCGGGATCGGGCTCGAGCTCGGGGTTGTCCTCGTCGTCGAGCGCATCGTCGACGGCGATGCTCGACGCCTGCTCGACCGCGCCGGGGTGGCGGCGGGCCTGGAACTCGTCGAGCGCTTCCTCGAGGAGCGTCTCGTCGACGGGGACCTCGTCGGAGACGCGGACCCACTCCGTCCCCTCGCCGCCCTCCTCGAAGACCTCCTGGTCGACCGCGGCCGCGTCCTCGACGATGATCACCACCTCGGTCTGCGGGTTGACGTAGGTACCCGGCTGGACGGCCAGCTGCTCGAGCTCGTAGATGTCGCCGATGTCGGCCATCGCGTGCGCTTTATACCCGAGGGGCGGGGCGGGGGGAAGGTCTCGGCGCTACTGGCCGAGGCCCTCGAGGTCGCGAAGCTGACGGGCGATCTCGGCATCGACGTCGAGCGGGTCCTTCCCCTGGCGGGCGCGGCGCTCGTTGCGGGCGACGACGAGCTGGCGGATCTCGGCGACGAGGGCGGGATCGGCCTTCGCCGCGATCGCCGGCGGCTCCATCAACCGCCGCAGCTCGGCGTCGATGTCGATCGGCGCCTCGCCGCGCTCGATCTGGCGGAACGCCTTCGCCTCGAGCATCTGCCTCACCTCGGCCTCGCGGGCGGCTTTGCTCATCGTCGCGCCGAGGTCGGATGCGGGCGGCGGGCGGTCGTGGTCCATCGCGAATGCGCCCCTGCCGATCTCGCGATAGACGGACCCGGCGCCGGCGAACGCGATCGCGGCGATCGGCGCGACCACGAGCACGACGACGATGATCACCTCGCCATTGCTGATGGCAAGCGGAAGCACCCGTTCAGGGTAGCGCCGCCTTCGCCCGCGCCGGACGGGTGGGGGCGGGTCCGCTTCGCCCGCGCCGGGCGGTTCAGGCTGCCGTCCGGCGCCGGGCGAGGCGCCCGCGCAGACCGGTCCGGCGGCGGCGGTCCTTGAGGATCCGCTGCGCGGCGTTGTGGCCGGACGCGGCCATCACGCCGCCGCCCGGATGGGTGCCGGCTCCGCAGAGGTAGAGGCCCTCGAGCGGGGTCGCGTACTGGGCGAGCGTGGGGGTGGGGCGCATGAACGCCATCTGCGCGATGTCCTGCTCGCCCTGGAAGATCGAGCCGTCGACGAGGCCGAAGATGTCCTCGAGGTCGGGCGGCGCCAGGACCTCGCGCTCGACGATCGCGCCGGGCAGGTTCGTGGCGTACTCGCCGATGCTGGCGATGCAGGTCTCGGCGTAGCGCTCGCGCGACCCCTCCGGCCACTGCTCGTGCTCGGTCGGGCCGTACTGGGTGAACATCGTCGCGATCCAGCGATCGTCGTCGGTCAGCGACGGGTCGATCGAGGACGGCACCTCCATCTCGACGTAGGGATGCTCGGATGGGACGCCGCGGACCGCGTCCTGCCAGGCGCGCTCGAGGTAGTCGAGCGACGGGCACCAGTTGACCCCGGCGGTGAGCAGGTGGCGGGAGTCCTCCTCGCTGAGCCCCTCGTAGACCGGTGGCTCGGAGAGGACCATGTTGATCTTCACCGAGGCGCCGCGGGTCCGGTAGGCGGCCATGTCTTCGCGGACCTCGTCGGGGAAGTTGTCGGCTCCGGCGAGATCCATGATCGTCGTCTTCGGGTGCGCGCCGGAGGCGACGATCGGCGCCCGGTGAGTGCTGCCGTCGGCGAGGGTGACGCCGGTCACCCGGCCGCCCGTCGAGTCGATGCTGACGACCTCGGCGCCGGTCCTGATCTCAGCGCCGGCGTCGCGGGCGCTGGCGGCGATCGCCTCGCTGATCGCTCCCATCCCGCCGATCACCTGTCCCCACGAGCCGACCTGACCGTCGAGCTCGCCGAGGGCGTGATGGAGGAGGTTGTAAGCGGTGCCGGGCGAGTAGGGGCCGGCCCAGACGCCGACGACGCCGGTCGAGGCGATCGAGCCCTTCAGGTAGTCGTTCTCGAACATCGCGTCGAGCCAGTCGCCGACCGACATCGTGAAGATCCGGACGAGCTGTTGGACGTCGCGCTGCGACATCCCGGCGATCCTTCCCGCCTCCTTGAGGATCCCGGCGATGTCGACCGGGGCGCGCGAGCCGGGGGCGGGGGGCTGGCGGATCATCATCGGCCGGACGAAGTCGGCCGCCATGAACAGCAGGTCCTCGAACTTCCCGTAGGCCTCGGCGTCCTTCTTGCTGAACTTCGCGATCGACTCCTGGGTCTTGACGAGGTCGTCGTGGAAGACGATCGGCCCGTCCGGCGTCATCGCCGCGTAGGCGGGATCGAGCGGATGGGCCTCGTAGCCGTAGCGCTTCAGCTCGAGGTCGGCGACGACCTTGGGCTGCAGCATCGAGACGACGTAGGAGCAGCGGGAGACGCGGGCGCCGGGCCAGACCTCCTCGGTCACACAGGCCCCGCCGAGGATGTCGCGACGCTCGAGGATCAGCGTCCGAAGCCCGGAGCGGGCGAGGTACGCGCCGGTGGTGAGCCCGTTGTGGCCGCCGCCGACGACGATCGCGTCCCACGTTCCCCCGCCCGTCGCGGGGGAACCCCCGTTGCTCGAGGTGGACGCCGGCGCGGTGGTGCTCCCTGTGATCTCCATCCGGGCAAGCTAACAGATCGTATAATTGACTACAAGGTCAACCCGAGCCCCCCGACCCCCTAGACTCCCGCCGATGACCGACCTTCAGACACTCGCCAAGCAGCACCTGATGCTGCATTTCTCCGACATGACCCTCGACCCGGAGGACATCCCGGTGCTCGTCCGCGGCGACGGCTGCCACATCTACGACGATCTCGGCAACCGCTACATCGACGGCCTCTCCGGCCTCTACTGCACCAACCTCGGCCACTCCCACGGCGAGGAGATCGGTGCGGCGGCGGCGGCGCAGATGGCGACGCTGCCGTTCACGACCAACTGGACGACAGCGCACCCGCCCTCGATCGAGCTGGCGAAGAAGCTCGCGGAGCTCGCGCCGCCCGGATTCGAGCGCACCTTCTTCACCTCCGGCGGCTCCGAGGCGGTCGAGTCCTCCTACAAGCTCGCCCGCCAGTACCACGAGGCCAACGGCGAGCCCGAGCGCCGCAAGGTGATCGCCCGCCGCGACGCCTACCACGGCACCTCGCTCGGCGCCCTCTCGTTCACCGGCATCCCGATCTGCAGGACCGCCTTCGAGCCGCCCGCGATCGCGACCCGCCACGTCTCCTCGACGAACGCCTACCGCCACCCGCAGGGCGGCGACGATGCCGCGTTCACGCGGGCGCTGCTCGACGAGATCGAGCAGGTGATCGAGTTCGAGCGGCCGGAGACGATCGCGATGATGATCGCCGAGCCGGTCCAGAACGCCGGCGGCTCGCTGGTACCGCCGGCCGGCTACTGGGACGGGCTGCGGGAGATCTGCGACCGCAACGGCATCCTGCTCGTCTCCGACGAGGTGATCTGCGCCTTCGGGCGGATCGGCGAGTGGTTCGGCGCCCAGCGGCTCGGCTCCCAGCCGGACATGATCACGTTCGCGAAGGGCCTCACCGGCGCCCACTTCTCGATGGGCGGACTGCTGATGAGCGACAAGGTCGCCGAGCCGTTCCTGACCGGCAAGGCCGACTACCTGCACGGGATCACCTTCGGCGGCCATCCGGTCGGCTCCTCGGTCGCGCTGAAGGCGATCGAGATCATGGAGCGCGAGGAGGTGCTCGCAAACGTCCGCGCCAACGAGCCACGGGCGCTCGAGCTGCTCGAGGGCCTCAAGGACATCCCGATCGTCGGCGACGTCCGCGGCCTCGGCCACTTCTTCGCGATCGAATGCGTCAAGGACCAGGCGACGCGCGAGGCGCTCACCGAGGACGAGGCGGGGTGACTGCTCAAGGACGTGCTCTCCGACC
>DATMCB010000231.1:0-2153 GCA_035558835.1 Solirubrobacterales bacterium | reverse complement strand
GGCCACGAACAGCTCGACCTCGGGACCGAGGATGGCGCGGCCGCGCCCGGCGTCGCGGACCAGCGCCCGGACCGCGACGCCGTCGCGGCGCAGTGCCGCGACGAGACGGCGGCCGATCACGCCGGTGGCGCCGTCGATCAGATAGGTCGGGGCCGCATCCCCGACGCCGGCGGTGCTCATCGCTCCGCCACGACGGCGGCGCGGTCGCTAGGCATCGCCGAGCGGTCGATCGCCGGGAAGTCGAGTCGCGGGATCGAGCGCAGGAAGGCGTTGCAGACCAGGACGTGGATCCGCAGCTGGGTCTGCGCGTAGAGCCAGGCGCCGAACCGGGAGAAGCGGCCGCGGCCGCGGATGCCCGGATAGAAGTTCTCGACCTCGACGCGGGCGATCAGCCTGACCGTGTCGACGGCGGCATCGACCGCGTCGTCGATTCCGTCGCGGTCGCAGCGCTCGATCGAGACGCGCAGGGAACCGCGGCCGCGACCCTCGCGGGCGACGAGCAGGCCTCGCTCGATCGGCCATGTGACCCGCCCGCGGCCGCTCTCGGCCTCGTAGATCGGCGCCCCGAAGCGGAGCAGCGGGATCTTCCCGAAGGCGGCGACGGTCCGCGACGTGGGGGCGTAGAGGACCCGGATCACGCCCAGCGACATCCTCCGCAGGAACGCCCAGTACGCGCGGGCGAGCAGCTCGAGGTTGTCGGCGCTCCAGGTCCGCTCGAGCATCTCCCGCGGCACTCTGATCTGGGCCTCCTGGACGGAGCCGACGGCGCCGCCGGGGCGGACGCGGGACCGCTCCCCGGGATCGAGGATCGAGACCTCCGGCGACTCGCTCATCGCGATCCGCTCAGCTGCCAGAAGCCGTCGGCGCCGACGTAGTCCTGCTCGGCAACCCGGCCGAGCTCCTCGCGGGCCGCGTCGAAGGGGGCGTCGAGCAGGGTCGCGACCTCCTGCGTCGCGAGCGGGAAGCCGCGCCACTCGAGCACCTCGCGGGCGGACTCGGGAGGATCGCGGCGGTCGAGGCCCGGGACGAGGTTGGCGAGGATCGCGTCGTAGACCGCGAACGGCTGAAAGCCCGGAACCGAGATCGTCACCCCGTCCGCGAGCCGGGTGATCTCGTAGCTCGGGCACGTGTAGCGGCGCCCGCCGGACCAGTTCGCGAGCTTGTGATCGAGGACCCGGGCCGCAGGCATCGGCCGGCGGGCGAGCGCCGCATCGGCGTCGAGCTCGCGCTCGACCTCGGGGTCGGCGAGCCAGCCGTCGAGCTGATCCGCGAAGCCCGCGTCGGCGGCTGCCGCGCGCAGGGTCCCGGGCTCGTCGACGAGCTCGCCGCGAAAGTTGCGGATCCGCAGGCTGCGGAGCACCCGGCGCACGGTCTGGCGGTCGGAGTGGACGCGGGCGGCGACCACGAGTCGGCAGGCTTCGCGGCTCGGCGGCAGGTACGGCTTCGGGCGGGTGTCGATCGGCATCAGGTACCTGGAGGCGATCTTGTGCAGGTTCTCGGCGAGCTCGTCCGGCGTGAACTTCGCCGCCTGCTCCTCACGGGTGGCCGCGAGGACGACCATCCGCGGCTCCCACTCGATCCACTCCTCGTAGAGCCAGCTGATCCGATGCCGGAACGGCTCGGCGCTGTAAGCCCAGGGGCAGATCGGGTCGGTGAACTCGGTGATGCGGACGCAGATCTCACTCATCGCAACGAATCGGGAGTCTGACGTACCCGCCGATCCGGAGGACGAATCCCGAAACGCCGAAGGCCGCCCCGGGGTGGTCCGGAGCGGCCTTCACAGCGACGTTCCTGGTCAGCGCCCGGCGGGCGCCGTTCGTCTGCCTACAGGCCGCGCGGGTGGCGGACCTTGAAGCTCCCGGGCGTGGAGCGCTTGGTCTTGCTCCAGCCGGGGCCGTTGCCCGGCGTCATCGAAGTGTCGAACCGGAGGCCGGCGACGATCATGTAGGCGTGGCTCGGGTTCCCGTAGACGCTGATCCACGAGCCCTTGCCCTTCTTGCCGTAGCGGGAGAGGCCGGTCGAGTCGAGCGGCGTGTTCAGCAGCCGGCCACCGTGGAGGGCGTAGCTGACGGCGCCCGAGCAGTCGTAGCCGTTGTCCTTCCAGTTGCCGTGGCCGCCGCCCCACCCGTAGGGCTTGTTGCGGATCTTGTTGG
>DATMCB010000230.1:0-2673 GCA_035558835.1 Solirubrobacterales bacterium | reverse complement strand
GGCGGATCAAGATCACGGTCGTGCGCGAGAGCCGGGCAACCGCCTTCGCCGAGTAACCCGGAGGCTCGAGGAAGGCCTCGCACGCGCGAGGGGGCACGCCATTCCCTGTCGAGGTTGATCGATAGGATCGCGCCTGCAATGGACGAGAGCCTGTTCTACATCGCCGGCGGCGCCCTGATCGCGGTCGCGCTGATCCTCTCGTTCATCGGGATGCGGAGCGACAAGTTCCCTCCCGAGAAGCTTCTGATCCCCGGGATCGCGCTGATCGCGCTGCTCGTCGCCGTGACCGCCGTCGGCGCAGTCGAGCTCGCCAAGCACGAACAGGAGCACAAGCTCGGGGAGGCCAACGCGGCCGCCGACGTCAAGGAATCCGCCCAGACCCAGACCGACCAGCAGGCCGGCGCAGCTCCAGCGTCCACCCCGCAGGGGCAGGGCGGTGGCGGCAACGCCGCGAGCGGGGGGTCTTCGGGCGCCTCGAGCGAGGGCGGCAAGCTCTTCGTCTCGTCCGGCTGCGGAAGCTGCCACTCGCTCTCGGCGCTCGGCAGCGACGCCACCGGGACGATCGGCCCGAACCTCGACACCGCCCTCGTCAACAAGGACGCCAAGTTCATCGAGGAGTCGATCGTCGATCCGAGCGCCGACGTCGCGAAGGGCTACCCCGACGGGACGATGCCCTCCAACTTCTCCGATCAGCTCTCCCAGGATCAGATCAGCGCCATCGTCGACTTCCTCGTGCAGTCGACGAGCGGTGGCAGCTCCGGTTCGTCCGGCGGCTGAGCGGGACGCGGCGGGCGCGCCGCTACCCTGATCGCCATGGAGACGCCCAGCGCCGCCGGCAAGCGCTTCCACCTGACCACGTTCGGGTGCCAGATGAACGAGCACGACTCCGAGCGCATGAAGGGGATGCTTTCGGCGCTCGGCTACGCCGAGGCGGAGAGCCGCGAGGGCGCCGACCTGATCCTCTTCAACACCTGCTCGATCCGTGAGAACGCCGACAACCGCTTCATCGCCCACCTCGGCGAGGCGAAGCGCCTCAAGGGCGGGCAGCCCGAGGTCGTCGTCGGCGTCGGAGGCTGCTGGGCGCAGTCGGTGAAGGACGAGGTCTTCGAGCGCTTCCCGTTCGTCGATGTCGCCTTCGGGCCCGGCCAGATACACAAGCTCGCCGAGTTCCTGACGAGCGACTCGCTGAGCGCCCAGGGCTACTTCGAGTTCGAGGACTTCGCGGGCCATCTGCCGGCCCGCCGCGAGCGTACCTTTCAGGCTTGGGTGCAGATCTCCCAGGGCTGCAACTGCGCCTGCTCCTACTGCATCGTGCCCTCCACGCGCGGCCGCGAGGCGAGCCGGCCGGCTGCGGAGCTGCTCGCCGAGGTCCACGGGCTCGCCACCGACGGCGTCCGCGAGGTGACCCTGCTCGGCCAGAACGTCAACAGCTACGGCCGCGACCTCCGCGGTGGGCAGCGGACCAGCTTCGCCGAGCTGCTCCGCGAGATCGACGGGATCGACGGGATCGAGCGCGTCCGCTACACGAGCCCGCATCCGAAGGACATGAAGGAGGACGTGATCCGCGCCCACGCCGAGTGCAACTCGATCTGCGAGCACATCCACCTGCCGCTGCAGTCGGGGTCGAGCCCGATCCTCAAGGCGATGCGCCGGACCTACGACCGCGAGCGCTACCTCGACCGGGTCGCGCTGATCCGCGAGCACCTGCCCGACGTCGCGCTGACGACCGACATCATCGTCGGCTTTCCCGGCGAGACGGATGCCGACTTCGAGGCGACGCTGGAGGTCGCCGAGACGGTCGGCTACGACGGCGCGTTCACGTTCGTCTTCAGCCCGCGGCGCGGGACCGAGGCCGCCGGCCTGGGCGGGATGGTCCCGCACCCGGTCAAGAAGGAGCGGATGGCGCGGCTCGTCGAGGTCGTGCAGCGGCGCGCCCGTGAGCGCGCCGAGCGGTTCGTCGGCCGGACGATGGACGTGCTCGTCGAGGGACCGAGCCGGACCGATCCCTCGCGCCTGCGGGGACGCAACCGCCACAACAAGGCAGTCAACTTCGAGGGAACCGCCCAGCCCGGCGAGATCGTCGATGTCGAGATCAGCTCCGCGACGTCGCAGACCCTGCTCGGCTCCGAGGTCCTGCTCTCCCGCGTCGACTGAGGACCGGCGCGCCGGCGGCGATGGCGGTGGTGGCGATCTTCGGTCCGACGGCCGTCGGCAAGACGGCAGTGGCGATCGAGCTCGCGGCCCTCTACCGCGAGCGCGGGGAGGACCCGGTCGCGGTCTCGTGCGACGCGATCCAGGTCTATCGCGGCCTCGAGGTCACGAGCGGCGCCGCCGGCGCCGCCGAGCGCGCCGCCCTCGAGCACCGGCTGATCGCGGTCGCCGAGGTCAGCGAGGAGTTCAGCGCCGGGCGCTTCGCGGAGCTCGCCCGGGCCGAGATCGACCGCCTGCTCGCCGCCGGGCGGCTGCCGATCGTCGTCGGCGGCACCGGCCTCTACATGCGCGCCGCACTGGCCGACCTCGAGCTGAAGCCGCCGGTTCCGGCGGCGATCCGGAGTGGCGTCGAAGCAGAGATCGCCGCAGCCGGACCGGCGGCGGTCCACGCGGAGCTCGAGGCTGACGTGGCGGCCCGGATCCATCCCAACGACCGCAAGCGGGTCGCCCGCGCCCTGGAGC
>DATMCB010000229.1:0-4197 GCA_035558835.1 Solirubrobacterales bacterium | reverse complement strand
GCCGTGAGCTCAACAAGGTCGAGCGCCGCGGCGGCAGCGCCCGCAAGCGCGCGGTCCAGCGCGCCAAGCGCACCCGCAACCAGGTCGAGCGTGAGGTCAAGAAGGCCCGCACGCAGGTCGAGCGCGAGGTCAAGGCCCGGCGCCGCGACGCGGAGTCGACGCTGAAGACCAACCGCGGCGAGGCCGAGAAGCGCGTTCGCGAGGTCAGCGAGCGGGTCCGCGCGCTGGTCTAGGACCACTTAGCCCGGATGCCGGGTCGCAGACACCGCGACCCACGAGAGGAAGCATCCGGAGAGATCTGCCCGCACTCATATCTCGCGGGTAGACACGGGGGGCTTCGGCCTCCCACCTCTCCTCCCCGACCAGCGGGCTCCTAGTGGGCCCGCTGGTCTTTTCTTTCCCCAGATCTCTCAGGACCGAAGGCGCCCTCCCTCCAACGCCTCTTCCGCGGGTGGCGTGGGGTGTGCCGACTCGGCCGTGCGTGAGCACGGACGAGCGGTACCCCCCACGACAGGACCCGCGGCCACCGACCCCCGAGGGAGGGCGCAGGGAGCACTTTTGAGAAGATGCCCCCAATGGCTCAACCGACCGAAGAACAGGTGACCGAGGCCCTTCGATCCGTGATCGACCCCGAGCTGCGCCGCTCGATCGTCGAGCTCGAGATGGTGCGATCGATCGAGATCCATCCGGAGGGACGGGTCGACGTCGTCGTCTCGCTGACGACGCCGGGCTGTCCGATCCGTGCCCAGTTCGAGCGGGCGGTCGCCGAGAACGTCGGCAAGCTCGAGGGGGTGACGAGCGTCGGCGTCGGCTTCGACGTCCTCTCCGACAGCGAGAAGCAGGGCCTCCAGCAGAAGCTCGGCCGCCCCGGCGGCCTCCCCGAGGGCGCCCTCGCCCAGGTCAAGAACGTGATCTGCGTCGCCTCCGGCAAGGGCGGCGTCGGCAAGTCGACGATGACCGCCAACCTGGCGGCGGCGCTGACCGCCGAGGGCAAGTCGGCCGGCGCGCTCGACTGCGACGTCTACGGCTACTCGATCCCGAGGATGCTCGGCGTCAACAACCGGCCCGAGGTCAACGCCGAGCGCAAGATCGTCCCGCTCGAGTCCCCGAGCGGGGTCAAGGTGATGTCGATCGGCTTCTTCGTCGAGGAGAACGCCGCCGTCGTCTGGCGCGGCCCGATGCTCCACAAGGCGATCCAGCAGTTCCTCGAGGACGTCGACTGGGGCGAGCTCGACTACCTGCTGCTCGACCTGCCGCCCGGCACCGGCGACGTCTCGATGACACTCGCCCAGCTCCTCCCGCAGGCGCGGATCCTGATCGTGACGACGCCGCAGCCGGCCGCCCAGACCGTTGCCGCGCGGGCCGCCGAGATGGCCACCAAGGTCGACCTCGAGCTGCTCGGGGTGATCGAGAACATGTCCGGCTTCACCGCTCCCGACGGGCAGCGCTTCACGATCTTCGGCGAGGGCGGCGGCCAGACGCTCGCCGACGAGCTCGACGTGCCGCTGCTCGGCAAGGTGCCCCTCGAGGAGGCGCTCCGCGAGCACTCCGACGCCGGCGACCCGCTCGCGATCTCCGAGCCCGACGCGGCAGCTTCGATCGCGATCCGGGATGCCGCGCGCGGGATCATCGCCGCGACACCCGTCGAGCTGCCGCTGATGCAGGCCGTCGCCGCCGACATGCCCGTCGCTCCGGCGCCGCTCGGCGGCACCGAGCTTCCGGTCGTCCAGGCCGGAGGCTGACCGCGGCCCTCGGCCGGCCGGCCCGATCCAGGGTCTAAGCGGGCGGGCGGCGCGGCTCCTCGGCGGCGAGCATCGTGCCCGCGAGCGTCAGCGTCGCGGCGAGCCCGCAGACGACGATCGCGAGCGCCGAGAGCAGGAAGCCGGCGCTGGTGCTCGTCCACGGGATGCCGCGGTAGCTGAGCGCGGCGAGCGCGAACAGCCCGAGGCCGCCGAGCGCCATCGCGAGCAGGCCGAGCTCGGTCGTCCCGATCCGGATCCGCGGCAGCGGGATCCTGCGGCCGTGGCGCTCGGCCGTATCGGCACGGTCTGGAAAGGCGTGGCTGAGCGCCGCGAAGGCCGCACCGACGGCGATCACGACGAGGAAGGCGCCGACGGCATCGCTCGGGCGGTGCCAGCCGGCGGCGACCACGGCGACTCCGAACGCCGAGCCGAACAGCCCGGCGCCGATCGCGGTCGGGACCAGCAGGCGTCGCGGCACCACGAGCATGGCCGCGACCGCCACCGCCATCCCGACCGTCGTGTGCCCGGAGGGATAGGAGTTGTCGAAGATGAAGCTGGCGACGAGGTCGGGTCGCTCGAGCAGCCAGTGCTTGAGGATCTCGGTGGCGAGGACGGAGTCCCCGATCGAGGCCGCCGCGAAGATCGCCAGCCGCGGCCGGCGGCGGATCACCGCGACGGCGGCGACGAGGACGACGGCGAGCAGCAGCGAGCCGATCGAGACGATTCGCAGGAAGCTGTCCGCCTGCGCGGCCCGCGAGGCGAAGAAGTCGTGGCCGACGAAGGAGTGCTCGTCGAGGCGCTGTCCCCAGTAGGTCCGGACGACGAGCAGGTAGAGGATGACGACCGCCGCCGCGGACGCGAACGCGAGGACGACCAGGCCCCGCGGCAGCCGTTGGGCCGATCCGCCCCGCTCCGGGACGGCGCCGCGGCTACTTGCTCGCGAAGTAGTCGGCGTTGAGCTGGGCGAAGTGCGCCCACTCACCGGGAAGCTGGTCCTCGGCGAAGCAGGCGTCCACCGGGCAGGCCTCGACGCACGCGTCGCAATCGATGCACTCGTCGGGATCGATGTAGAGCTGCTGCTGCGCCTCGTAGTCCGGCTCGTCGGGAGTCGGGTGGATGCAGTCGACCGGGCAGACCTCGACGCACGAGTTGTCCTTCTCCCCGATGCAAGGCTCTGCGATGACGTAGGTCAAGGTTTCGGATTCCTTCTCGTTCGGTTGCTCGCTGTGGGGCCGATCCGGGCGAACCGGCAGAGCGGTCCATTGTACGGGGCGGGCGCCGCTTCGGATCGTCGAGGGTAGGGTTGACGGCGATGATCCTGCTCACCGGAGGGACCGGTGTCGTCGGCTCGGCGCTGCTGCCGATGCTGCTCGCCGAGGGCCACGAGGTCCGCTGCCTCGTCCGCGACCCGCGCCGGCTCGGGCCGGAGCGCGTCCGCGTGCAGCTCTCGCTCGCCGACCTCGGCGACCCGCGCGGCCTCCGCCACGCGGTCCGCGGCGTCGACACCGTGATCCACCTCGCGGCGGCGATCCGCGACCAGCCGCCGCGCAAGGTCGAGGAGATCACCGCGCTCGGCACCCACCGGCTGCTCGCCGCCGCCGAGGCCGCGGGCGTCCGCCGCTTCGTCTTCTTCAGCGCGCTCGGGGCGACACCCTTCCAGCGGACCCGGTTCTTCCGCTCGAAGGCGCTCGCCGAGGAGCGCGTCAGCAGCTCGCCGCTGGAGACGACCGTCTTCGCGCCGTCGATCATCTACGACCGCCACGACACCTGGGTGACCTGGATGCGGCGGCTGGCCCTGCTGCCGTTGCTGCCGATCTCGGGCCGCGGCCAGGCCGCCTACGAGCCGATCTGGGCCCACGACGCCGCGCGAGCGGTGATCGCCGCGCTCGACCGCCCTCCTGCCCGCTTCGAGCTCGCCGGCCCGGATCGGCTCACCTACGAGCAGCAGGCTCGGCTGATCGCCGCCGCCGCCGGCCGCCATCGCCCCTCGATCCACGTCCCGCTGCCGTTCGTGCGCTCGGCGCTGATCTGGCTGCGGCGGATCTTCGGCGAGACCGCCTTCGCCACCTGGGAGGAGGCGGAGCTGCTCGAGGTGCCGATGGTCAGCGAGCGCGGCACCGCCGACGTCCGCGACCTCGGCGTCGAGCCGGTCGCGATGCGCCAGGTGCTCGGGGCCGGCTCGGGCTGAGCCGTCAGTCGGCGCCGGAGAGGCCGATCAGCGCGGCGGCCTCGTCCTCGACGCCCTCGGCCAGCCACTCGACGTGGTCGACGAGGTCGGGATCGGCGTTGAAGCCGAAGTAGAGGTGATCGGCCAGGGAGACGGCCGCTATCCGGAGGCCGTGACGGAGGCCGATCTCGGCGATCGAATGGAGCGCTTCGACCGGCGCGCCGAGGACGCTGACCGGGTGCCGTGGCCCGGGCACGTTGGAGACGTTGACGGCGAACTCGCGCGGGC
>DATMCB010000228.1:0-6781 GCA_035558835.1 Solirubrobacterales bacterium | reverse complement strand
ACCGTGCCGGTGTCGCGGACGAGCCCCTGCAGCTGCGAGCGCTGGCGGCGCAGGACGGCGAGGACGTCCGAGGCGTCGCCGAGGAACGGCCCGAGGTTGCCGAGCGCATCGTTGAGGTCGAGCCCGCGACCGCGGATCGCGATCGCTGCGCCCTGCTGCCACTGCTGGAACGCCGTCCGCGTCTCCTTGTCGAGGGCGTTGAAGATCTCGTCGATCTGCGTCTGGTCCTGAACCTGCCCGAGGCCGAGCGAGCCGCCCTCGGGGACCGAGTCGACGTCGCTGCTCGACGCGTCGGTGGTGGACGCGGCGGCGCCGAGCGAGACCGGCGCGCCCGACTCTTGCGGGTTGGTGCCCGACGTCAGCTCGACGTAGGTCTCGCCAAGCAGCGTCTTCTGGCGGAGGATCGCCCGCGCGTCGCTCGAGATCGGTGCGAACTCGGGATCGATCTCGATCTCGACCTTCGAGGTGTCCTGCCCGTCGACCTGCTCGTCGATCGGCGCCAACTCCACCGACTTGACCTTGCCGACCGAGACGCCGCCGATTCGCACGTCCGACTCGGTCGCGAGCTGCGTCGCCTCCGGGAAGTAGGCGTCGATCCGGTAGCTCTCCGGCTTCAACGGCACCGGGCCGCCGAACGAGATCCAGAGGAAGAGCAGCAGCAGGAAGCACGAGAGCGTGAACCCGACGGCGATCAGGATCCGGCCGATCGATGGTGCCGACTTCTGCATCAGCAGCCCCCCGCAAACGGCGCGCCCGGCGCGAACAGCTGCTGCAGTCCGGTCACCGCCGGCGCCAGCGGGCTCGCGCCGAGCAGCGACATGGCTTCGTCGCAGCCGATGGTCAGGTAGATGCGGCGATCGACGCCGTGGGCGTCCTGGACCTGGAAGACGGAGCCCGAGTTGTGGCCGAGCCAGGCGCCCCAGTAGAGATAGCCCTCGTCACGGCCGGCGGCGCCGGGCGGCTCGGCGCCGTTGGGGTTGTAGGCGGCCATGTTGCCGAGCCGGTTGAGCTTCTTGGCGACCACGGTCAGCTTCGGCGTCGCCTTCGCGAGCCGGCTCGATGCCTTGCCGAGGTCGCGGACCGGGCCCCGCGCCGTTCGCACGAACGGCCGGATCTCGCTCTTGATGACCGGCGTCGTCTTCACCGCCAGCCGCTTCGTCGAGGAGTTGACCTCGGCGAGGTTGCGGGCGAACGGCCGCAGGTCGCCGAGCGCCGGCCCGAGCTGGTCGGCGAACTGCGAGATGTGGTTGAGCGCGACCGTGGACTGGGCGAGCGTCCCGGGCAGCAGCCGCACCGCGCGCTGGACGCTCGGGTCCTGTTCGGCGATCGCCGAGATCGACGTGTTCGACGCTTCGACGAGGTCGGTCAGGCTCTGCTCGCTGCGACCGACCTCGCGGGTCAGCAGGTTGAAGTTGGTGATCAGCCGGCGCAGATTCGCCTTCCGCTCGGCGACCTTCGAGTTGATCCGGTCGACGTCGCGGGACAGCGGGCCGAGCGAGCCGAGCAGGCGGCCGAGGTCCTTGTCGCGGCCGTGCAGCGCCTGACCGCCGCTGACGAGCAGCAGGCGCAGGTAGGCGCGGGTGTCGTTGTCGAGCGCGCCGAGGACCTCGTCGAGGTTGACGTCGGGGGCGGTGTTGGCGAGCTGGACGGTGCCGCCCTCCTGGATCTCCCCCGCCTTCCTGGTGCCCGGGTCCATCTCGAAGAACATGTCCTTCAGCCCCGTCTGCGGGCGCAGCAGGATCGTCGCGTCCCGGTAGACCGGCAGAAAGTCCCGATCGACGCCGAAGGTGACGACGGCGACGCCGTCCTCGAGGCTGACGTCCTCGACGTCACCGACCTTGACGCCGGCGACCCGCAACGTCTGACCCTGCCCGGGCACGACCGCCTGCGCGGTCTGGAACTCCGCCTTGAGCTCGAACGGCCGCTCCTCGATGAGCGGGATCCGGAGCCGCTGGCTCTGGACGATCACGTATGCCGAGGCGAGCCCGACGACGAGCAGGAGCGCGATCGCGATGAAGTCGCGGAGGTGCTTGCGGATCGCGACGCTCATCCGCCGTCACCCGTGCCGTAGGTCGCGTAGAAGTCGGAGAGGTCCTTCATCGCCCGCTTCTGGAGCTTGCGGGCCTTGCCGCGATCGCCGTCGTCCTTCGCCTGCGCCGCTTCGCCGAGCCCCTCGAGGGTCTGCGTCGCGTCGTCGACGAGCGGCGCCGCCGGGCTGCCCGCCGCCGGGGCCGCGCCGGCGGGCGCCGAGGCCGGCTGCGGCGGGGCCGGGCCGATTGCCGCCGAGAGGTTCGGCGGGTCCTGGTTCTCGCACGGCGCGCCGGGCCGGAACGGCGTCTTCGGCGCGAACGGCGGCATCGAGCCGTCGATCGGGAACGGCGTGACGCCGGCCAGGTCCTCGCCGGTGCTCCGGTCGTGGGACTGGACTGTGTTGGTTCCGCCGCCGCCGATCACGCGGATGTACTGGCCGTTGGCGTCGCCGGAGCGGCTCTCGCCGTTGATCCCGGCGAGCCCGTAGGCGGTCTCCTCGAAGACGCTGCCGTTCGGGCCGTGATCCGCGTTGTAGACCGGGCCGCCGTCGACCTGGTCGTCGGCCCAGGGCAGGATCGTGTGGTTGAAGCAGCTCGAGAGCGCCCGCGTCTGCTCCATGAACGGGATCGTGTTGGTCGTCAGCCGGGCGAGGTCGGGGACGGTCGGCCGCAGGTCGGAGACGAGGCCGCGGAGCTCGGCCGGCTGGGCAAGCCCGCGGAGCTGAGCGAGCAGTGGCGTCGCCGCGTCGAGGGTCGCCGGCGCGGTCCGGACACCGGGGAGGATCTCGCGGGCGAAGGCGCGGGTCGGCGGGAAGGCGGAGTTGAGGCTCGCGAACGCCCGGTCGCCGGCTTCGAGCGTTCGCGGCAGCTCCGCGATCGCCCGCTCGAGCGAGTCGTCCTGGGCCGCGAAGCTGCCGGTCGTGATCCGCAGGTTGGTGATCAGGTCGGCGAGCGCCTGATCGTTGCCGTTGAGGCCGCGGACGACCCGGTTGAGGTTGAAGATCAGCGACGAGAGGTCGTGCGGGTTCTCGCCGAGCAGCGCCTGGTTGACCTGCGAGGTGTACTTGAAGGCGCCGGGGGCGGTCTTGTTGAGGACCCGCAGCGACTCGGCGCCGTCGTACTTCGTCAGCGCGTTCCCGAACTGGTCGAGGAGGACCTGGAGCTGTCTGCGGGAGTCGGCCTGGAACGAGTCGGTCAGGACCTGGTCGAGCTGGACCGTGTTCGAGGTCTGCTGGGGCGGGAAGACGTAGTCGCCGTCGGCGACCGGCGCCGACGGGCTGCCGGGGCTGACGTTCACGAACAGGTTGCCCTCGAGGAATAGGCGCGGCTTCAACTCGAAGCGGGCGTCCTCCTTGAGCGGCAGCCCTTCGTCGTCGATCTCCATCTTCACCACGGCGCCGCTGCCGTTCGCCGTCGCGCCGGTCGAACCGACCCCGCCGGAGTCCTCGGAATCAGCCAGCGGCTCGACCGAGGTGACCTTGCCGACCTCGACGCCGGCGATCCGGACCGGGGAGTTCGGCCGCAGGTTCTGTGCCGAGCGGAACACGGCGGTGACCTCGGTGCCGCCGCCCCACGGCACGTTCTTGGTGAACGCGAGATACGAGCCGACCGCGAGGACGACGATCAGCAGCACGCCGATCAGCCAGTTCGGAACACGCTCCGCCGACCGCCCTCTCACGGCTGCCTCGACTTCACGCGCGTGTCCTTGAGGATCCTCGTCCCGTCCTGCTTCCAGAAGACGTCGGTGACGCCGCGATCGCCCGGCAGGTCGGGGACGAGCGCCGCCGGGTTCTGCCGCGACTGCCCGGCGACGCGGAGCTGACCGAGCGCGTAGCCGGTCTGACCGGGCTGGCAGTCAGAGCCGTTCTGCCCGGTCGGGGCGGCGGCGTGGGCGTGCAGGATCGGCAGCTCGTGCGGGTCGAACTGCCCTTCGGTGTGCGGCGGGGTCGGCGCGGCGCCGTACTTGCCGTTCGCCTGCACGCCGGAGTAGCCGGCGGT
The DNA here is from genome assembly GCA_035558835.1 of Solirubrobacterales bacterium. Taxonomy (GTDB): domain Bacteria; phylum Actinomycetota; class Thermoleophilia; order Solirubrobacterales; family 70-9; genus RHKX01. The sequence goes on along the minus strand of DATMCB010000228.1, from coordinate 2,753 downwards.
CGAGAGGCCGGTCTGCGCCGGGCCGGGGACGCTCGTCGGGATCCCCGGCAGCGGCCCGGTCCCGTCGAGGTCGAGGTTGAGCGACAGCGTCCCCTGCGGCGTCGCGATCAGCGAGACGCGCTGCGAGAAGCCGATCGAGTCGCGCTCGGTGAGGTGCTCCGGCAGGAGCGTCCAGAAGTAGTTCCAGTAGTTGCAGACGGTTTGCGCCGGAGTGACGAAGTCGGCGAGCGGCTTGGCGCTGTCGAAGAGATCGCCGAGGCGGACGATCGAGCTCTTCGTCGCGGGCTGCTCGACGAGGTTCTCGAGCTGCGTGAAGACGTCGCCGAGGCGGCGGCTGGTCCCGGCGCTGCGGGCGAGGACCGGGGTGCCGACCCGGATCGCGCTGTTCAGGCTCGGCAGCGCCGCTCGGAGGCTCTGGACGCCCGGCCGCAGGCGACGCTCGAGCTCGGCGGTCTCGCGCAGGAACGGGCGCTGGGCGGGAAGCAGGTCGATCCCGGCCTGGAGCGTCGGCGGACCGCCGGAGATCGTCGCCTGCAGCGCCTCCGGGTCGGCGCCGATCGCGGCGAACGTGTCGGCCAGGTTCCCGAACAGCTCCGCGTTCTGATCGGCGACCGGCGCGACGATCGCCGCGGTCCGGGCGAGCGCCGGGAAGAATGCCGCGAGGTTGGTGCGCGGATCGGCGAGCGTCTCGGCGACCGGCTTCAGATTCGTCAGCAGCGGGTTGAGCGCTTCGAAGGCCTGGTTGAGCGAGGCGCCACGACCCGCGAAGCCGTCGCCGTAGCCGTCGAGGTTCTCGCGGATCGCGTTTCTGGTCGGCTGGTCGAAGGTGTTGCCGATCTCGTCGAACTCGGTCTGGGCGATGAACGTCCCGTCGTCGGCGCCCCGGTTCTTGGCGACCTCGTCGATCGAGAGGATCTGGTTGTCGGTGTCGGCCGGATCGTCGTTGTCGTTGGTCCCGTTGAAGACGAAGCCCTCGGGCGCCGCCGGGCCGTCGCCGCGCGTGATCTCCAGGTACTTGAGGCCGAAGGCCGACTTGTAGCGGATCCGGAAGATCGAGTTCTCGGGGATCGGCGAGGCCGACTTGTCGAGCTTCAGGTTGAGGCGGGCGACGACGCCGTCGGTGTTGCCGTCGGGGCCGGTTGGGGCGGTCGCGGTGACGTCGCTGCCGTCGTCCCCGGCGTTCTCGTTCTCGGGGAGCCGCACCGCGTCGATCGACTCGACGACCCCGACCCGGGTGCCGCCGATCCGCACCTCGTTGTTGGGGACGAGCCGGGCGGCGTTCGGCACTACGACCGAGACGCGGTAGACGGGGACGAACGGAAGGCCGTTGTTGGCGTTGTAGGCGAGGAAGACGGCGACGACGACGATCAGTGTCGTGATCGCGCCGATGATCGTCGGCGAGGCGGCGATGGCCGAGAACGGGCTTGTCCTTCGTCGCGCCGCCATCAGTTCCCGAACAGGTAGCCGAGGAGGTCACGGTTGCCGGCGGCCGCGGCGCGGCGCTCGCCCCCGCTGCTGTTGCTGCGGCCGAGGATGTTGCCGAGGTCGGGCAGGAGCGGCCCGTTGCCGCCCTCGGGGGCCGCCGGGCCGCCGCCGGGCGGCGTCGGCACGGTCGGCACGGTCGGCACCGGGACATCCGGAGTTCCGGGCGCGTCCGGGGCGTCCGGGCTGGTGCCGGAGTCGCCGCTCTCGGATCCGGGGGCGCCGCCGGCCGGCGCCGTCCCGTCGCCGCCGCCGGTTCCGGAGCTGCGGACGCGGGCGCCGCCGGTCAGCGTCCCGGCGGGATCGCAGAGGCTCGTGTCGGTCGAGCCGTCCGGGCAGACCGAGGGGTCGTAGGGCGGCAGGTTCAGTGGCTCGTTGATGTCGGGCTGGCTGTCGCCGAGCCAGGCGACGCAGCGGTTCGCCTGGCGGACGTCGGTGGTCGCGGCCGAGCCGTCGGCGTTCGGGACGCCGACCTGGTCCTTGTACATGCCGGCGTTGTATTCCGAGCACGGGGCCGTGCCGACCTCGAAGATCGAGAAGTGGAGCAGGTGCCCGACCTCGTCGTACTGGTTGATCGCGAGGGTCTGGTAGTAGAGGTAGTTGAGGAGCCCCTCCATGCCGGTGTAGCCCGTCGGCGCCTTGCGGCCGCTGTCGCGGGCGGCCCGCGCGTCGACTTCGACCGCCCGGTTCGGGTCGTCGATGTCGCGGAGGAACTTGGTCAGGTCGTCGGCGGTCGCGAATGACTTCTTCGCCGACTTGCCGAGCTGCTTGATCTCGTCGCGGCCCTTGCGGAGCGCGCTGCGGCCGGTGACCGACGCGCGCCCGAGCGCCTGCAGCCCGGTCGTGGCCGAGCGGTTGAAGGCCGGCAGGTTCCGCGACAGCGTCGTCAGGCCCGGAGCGGCGCCGCGAAGGTCGGCCGCGAGCGGCGTTCCCTGGACGGCGAGGTTGTCGAGCTCGTTCATCGTCGGGCCGAGCTGGGCGAGGAAGTCGTCGAGCAGCGCGAAGTTCTGGGAGAGGTCGTCGCGGCGGGTGTTGGCGATCTCGGCGGTGTTCGTCGCCTCGTCGATGAACCGGGTGACGTCGCGGCGGCGCTCGGCGAGCTTCGCGAGGATCCGGTCGGCGTTGACGTTGAGGTCGCGGATCGTCGTGTTCTGGTCGGCGAGGATCCGCGTCACCTGGCGGGTCTGCTCGAGCGCCGGGGCGCCGCGGCGGATCGCCTTGTTGAGGTTCTCGCCGTTGCCGGCGAGCGCCGTTCCGAACTCGTTGATGAG
>DATMCB010000227.1:0-6935 GCA_035558835.1 Solirubrobacterales bacterium | reverse complement strand
CCCAGTCGGTGTCGAAGGCCTCGCGGGCGAGCTGCGCCGTGCGGACGGCGTCGCGGGCCGTGTAGCAGCCGGCCGTGTTCGGGAGCACGAACAGCCCGAGCCGCTCGATCACGTCGAGCAGCGTCCCGCTCGAGCCGGGGTCGACCCGGCGCAGCGCGACCGTGACGATCTCGGTGCCCGAGGCGACGAGCGCCCGCTCGAGATCGCCGTGGGAGCGGAAGCCGCCGGTGCCGACGATCAGGCGCGAGGCCCACTCCCGGCCGCCGAGCTGGAACGGTTCCTCCCCGGGGGCTCCACCGCCGATCGCCTCGACGACCTCGACCCGCTGCCCGGCGGCGAGCGGCGTCGATCCCAGCTCACCGCGCGGCACAACCTCCCCATCGAGCGCGATCGCGATCCCGTGCCGATCCGGGTCGAGCCCGGCGGCACGGGCGGCGTCGGCGACGCTCGCCCCCTCGGCGAGCTCGACCTCGCGCCCGTTCAGCTCGACGATCACGCCCGCGATCCGGTCGGGACGAAGCGGTCGGGAGCGAGCGCCGCGGCGGCGTCGGGCAGCGCCTCGCCGCGCAGGCAGGCGCCGATCACCGCGGCAGTGAACGGAGCGAGGAGGACGCCGTTGCGATGGTGGCCGCCGGCGACGAGCAGGCGCTCGACCGCGGTAGCGCCGATCAGCGGCGCGTTGTCGGGGGTCGTCGGCCGCAGCCCCGCCTCGCATCCGGCAAGCTCGAGCTCGGCGATCTCGGGCAGGGCCCGGTAGGCCTCGCGGAGCAGCTCGTGGACGCCGCCGGCGGTGACCCGCGTGTCGAAGCCGCGATCCTCGACCGTCGCCCCGACGACGACCTCGCTGCTCGCCCGCGGGACGATGTAGACGCGCTCGGCGGCGATGATCCGCTCGCATGGCCGCTCGTCGCGTCGCGCCCGGAGCCGGACGATCTCCCCCTTCATCGGCCGCACCGGCAGCTCCAGGCCGGGAACCTCGATCGAGCCGAGCCAGGCCCCGGCCGCGAGCAGGACGCGCTCGGCGGCGATCGCCGTGCCGTCGCCGAGCTCGACCCCGCGGACGCCGCCGTCGCTCAGGCGCACGCTCGCAACCGATCCCGCCCGCATCCGCACGCCGGCTCGCTCGCAGGCCGAGCGCAGCGCCGTCGTCACCCGCCGCGGGTCGACTTCGCCCTCCCCCGGCGCCACGTAGCCACCGGCGACATCGGGGCTGAGCCCCGGCTCGAGCCGCCGGCAGGCCCGCGCGCTCATCCAATCCGACTCGAGCCCGAACTGCCCGTGAAGCTCGTGGCGGCGGCGCAGCTCGGCCGCCTCGTCGCGGTCGAGGCCGACGTGGAGCGCGCCGCAGCGCCGGTAGCCGACGTCGCCGCCGCCCTCAGCTCCGAGGCGCTCGGCCCAGTCCGGCCAGCGCCCGGCCGAGTCCAGCGCCGCCGCAAGCAGCGCCTCCTCCCCCCAGCTCGCCTCGCCGACCGGAGCGATCATGCCCGCCGCCACCTCCGACGCGCGGCCGTCCGCGCCGGGATCGACGACCAGCACCTCGAGACCGGAGCCGGCGGCCTCGAGGGCGCAGGCGAGCCCGATCAGGCCGCCGCCGGCGATCACGAGTTCGGCCCCGCTCGCTTCCCTCTCGTTCTCGCCGGCCATGCTGCGTCTCGCCTCCAAGTGGTTGCCGGGGGGCGGGATCGTCCATCCCTGCGCCGGCACGACCCGGATCAGGTTCGGACGGTCGGCGGCGCCAGCCGCCCTCTCAGCCGGTCGCTTCCGGCTCCCGTTGACGACCTGATCGTAGCGCCGGCCCCACGCCGCGCCCGGCGCCGTTATCTACGCTTCCGCCCGATGCCCGAGCCGGAGCCGAAGCCCGCGTTCCTTCCCACGCCCCTCGAGCGGCTCGCGCGATCGCGCCTCTACCTCGTGACCGAGGCCGGCGCCGACCCGGCCACGCTCGGACGCCTGCTCGATCAGGCGCTGCGCGGCGGCACCGACCTGATCCAGCTTCGCGACAAGGACGCCGACGAGGAGAGCCTGCTCGCAGCCGCCCCCGCCTTTCGCGCCGCGGCCGATCGCCACGGGGCACTCTTTCTGATCAACGATCGGCCCGACCTCGTCGCGGCGTGCGGCGCCGACGGCGTCCACGTCGGCCAGGACGACACGCCGGTCGAGAGCGCCCGCACGCAGGCCGGCGCGGACGCGATCGTCGGACTCTCGACCCATTCGCCGGCCCAGCTCGACGCCGCCCATGCGGCCGGCGCCGGCCGGCCCGACTACGTCAGCGTCGGTCCCGTCTGGGAGACGCCGACGAAGGCCGGGCGACCGGCGGCCGGGCTCGAGTACGTCGGCTACGCCGCCGAGCACGCGACGCTGCCGTGGTTCGCGATCGGCGGGATCGACCCCGACAACGTCGCTGCCGTCGCCGCGGCAGGCGCCGCACGGATCGTCGTCGTCCGCGCGATCCGCGACGCCGCCGAGCCCGCGGCGGCCGCAGCAACGCTTCGCGCCGGCATCGATCCGGCCGGCGAGGAGCAGCGGTGAGCAGCCGCGAGCGCAAGCGCGCCGAGCGCCGCAAGCGAAAGGGGCGGTCCGCGGCGCCCCCGGGAGCCGGCGCCGGGCCGGAAGCCGGCGATGACGCGGACGACGCCTCCTCCCCGACCGATCTCGCGGCGGCGGCCGAGTCGGAGGGCGTCAGCCGCTCCGAGCTCAAGAACCGGGCAGCCCGCGAGCAGCTCGAGCCGCTCGAAGAGGGCGAGCGGCCGCTCGTCGTCACGATCGGCGCCGTCCTCTCGCTCGCAATCGCGATCAGCATCGTCGTCGCCTGGCTGGCCGGCGTCGAGGTCCAGGTCGGCAACACCGACATCGAGGAGCGGCCGAGCGCCTTCCAGGTCTTCCCGCCGGCGATCCTCTTCGCGGTGATGGGGATCGGGATGCTCCGATCGCGCTACTGGGCCGTGCTCGGCTTCCAGGCGATCATGGCGATCATCATGATCGGCGCCTTCATCACGCTGATCGCGGCGACGTCGGTCTTCCAGGCGATCTCAACCTTCCTCGTCCTCACGATCGCCGGGACGCTCTTCTGGTTCACGGTGAAGGCGCTCGCGCGGATCCAGATGCCCTCGCCGGGCGAGCGAACGCGAGGCCGGTAGAGTCGCCGCCATGGCAGATTCCCCGCAATATGACGTGATCGTCGTCGGCTCCGGACCGGGCGGCTATCACGCCGCGATCCGCGCCGCCCAGCTCGGCCTGAAGACGGCCGTCGTCGAAAAGGACGAGACCGGCGGCCGCTGCCTCAACTACGCCTGCATCCCGGCGAAGACGCTGCTCCGCACCGCCGAGATCTACGAGCAGGCCAGAAACGGCGAATCGATCGGGATCGTCGCCACCGACATCTCGCTCGACTGGACGAAGCTGCACGAGCGTCGCGAGGAGGTCCGCAAGGGGCTGACCGGCGGCGTTGCCGGCCTCTTCAAGAACCACAAGATCGACCTGATCGAGGGCGAGGGCAAGCTGACCGCCGAGGGCAACGTCGCGGTCGGCGATCAGACCTACGAGGCTGCGAACGTGATCCTGGCGACCGGCTCGGTCGCGCTGCCGATCCCGGGGACCGAGTTCGGCGGCCGGATCCTCGACACCTGGGGTGCCTGGTCGCTGCCCGAGCTGCCGGCGAGCATGGCCGTCGTCGGGGCCGGCGCCTCGGGCTCCGAGATCGCCTCCGGCTACGCCCGCTTCGGCACCGAGGTGACGCTGCTCGAGATGCTCGGGCAGATCCTCCCGGCCGAGGACAAGGACATGGCCCGCGTCCTCGAACGCAGCTTCAAGAAAGAGGGGATCGAGGTCGTCACCGGCGCCCGGGTCGAGAACGTCGAGGCCGGATCCGACTCGGTCAAGTTCACCTACGGCGAGGAGTCGAAGACCGTCGACTACCTCGTGATCGCCGGCGGTCGCGGCGCCGACGTCGCTGCGCTCGGCCTCGACGCGGTCGGACTGAAGCTCGACGACGACGGCCGGATCGACGTCGACGACGCCCAGAAGACGTCCGTCGACGGCATCTACGCGATCGGCGATCTCACGCCCGGCCCGGCGCTCGCCCACAAGGCGCAGGAAGAGGGCATCGTCGCCGCCGAGTCGATCGCCGGCCAGGAGATCCACCCGATCGACCGCGACGCGATCCCCGGCGCGACCTTCACCCATCCCCAGGTCGCCAGCGTCGGCCTCACCGAGGCGGCCGCCAAGGAAGCAGGGCACGACGTCAAGACCGCCAAGTTCAAGCTCGGCGGGGTCGGCGGCGGCTCCGTCTACGACGACCGCGACGGGATGGTCAAGCTGGTCGTCGATTCCGCCTACGGCGAGATCCTCGGCGCCCACATCGTCGGCAACCGCGCCTGCGACATGATCGCCGAGCTGGTCGCCGTCAAGGACCTGGAGGGCGGCTACCAGGAGCTCGCCCGGATCATCCATCCCCACCCGACGATCTCCGAGGCGATCCCCGAGGCCGCGAGGGCGATCGACAAATGGGCGATCCACGCCTAGACGAGCCGGGCGTCGCCTTCTATTTCGACCTCGGCTCCCCCTACGCCTATCTGAGCGCCGAGCGGGTCAGCCGCCTGTTCGCCGACGCCGGGCTCGCGCAGCCGGAGTGGAAGCCGGTCCTGCTCGGCGGCCTGTTCGCCCGCTTCGAGCGCGGCTCGTGGTCACTGACGGATGTCCGTGAAGAAGGCATGCGGGAGGTCGAGCGCCGCGCCCAGGCACAGGCGCTGCAGCCGATTCGCTGGCCCGATCCCTTCCCCGCGAACACATTGCATGCGATGCGGGTAGCGACGTACGCGAAGTCGATCGGCAGGACGATCTCGTTCGCGCTCGCCGCGTTCCGGCAGGCGTTTGCGGGCGGTCGCGACCTGACCGATCCCGACAACGTCGCGATCGCCGCCGCCGCCTGCGAGCTGCACCCGAACGCGATCGCCAAGGCGGCCGCGAGCGCCGCCGTCAAGGCGCGGCTGCGCGAGGAGACCGACCGCGCCGGCGACCGCGGCGTCTTCGGCGTCCCGGCCGTCGCCGCCGGCGACGAGGTGTTCTGGGGCGACGACCGGCTCGAGGAGGCGGTCGCGGCGGCGGCGCGGCTGCAACGATCGGCGCCGTGAGCCCCTGGCCGCGCTTTGCGGGCGTCGATACAGTGGCCGCCATGATCACGAAGCTCGATTTCATCGGCGTGCCCTCGCGGGACGCCGACCGCACGCGGGCCTTCTACGTCGAGACGCTCGGTCTCCGGCCCGACCCCAAGTCCGATTACGAGTTCTGGGTCGGCGACACCTGCTTCGGCATCTGGGAGCCGGAGAAGATGGGCTTCGAGTTCACCCCGTCCCACAACGGCCATCCGGCACTGCACGTCGACGACGTCGCCGCCGCCCGGGCCGAGCTCGAGGCGAAGGGCATCGAGTTCCTCGGCGAGACCCTCGACACCGGCGTCTGTCACATGGCCCTCTTCAAGGACCCCGACGGCAACGATCTGATGCTCCACCACCGCTACGCCGACTAGATCCGATCGCCTTCGGCGGGGCACCGGGCGGGCGGACGGGCTTGGGTATGGTGCGGGAGGTTGGCTGATACGGAGGACACGAGCGAAGTTCGGACGCCGGCGGGCGTTCTGAACAGCTCACGGGGCCGCGAGCTCCCCGACGCCGAGACGAGCCGCGAACTGCTCCGCCAGATGGCCCTGATCCGCCGCTTCGAGGAGGAGGCGGGCCGCCAGTACCAGCGCGCGAAGGCCGGCGGCTTCCTGCACCTGGCGATCGGCGAGGAGGCGACGATCGTCGGCACGACCTCGGTCATGGAGCCCGACGACTACCTGATCGGCACCTACCGGACCCACGGGCACGCGATCGCCCGCGGCACCGACCCCAAGAACGTGATGGCCGAGCTGTTCGGGCGCGAGGACGGCACCGCGCGCGGACGCGGCGGCTCGATGCACATCTTCGACGGCGACCGCCGCTTCATGGGCGGCTACGGGATCGTCGGGGGGAACCTCCCGATCGCCGCCGGGCTGGCCCTCGCCTCCGACTACAAGGGCACCGACGAGGTGACCGTCTGCATGTTCGGCGACGGCGCCTCCAACACGGGCAACTTCGGCGAGACGATGAACCTCGCGGCCCTCTGGCGGCTGCCGATCGTCTTCCTCGTCGAGAACAACCTCTACGGGATGGGGACGGCGATCGAGCGCCACTCCGCGGTCACCGACCTCTCCCGGAAGGCCGAGGGCCTCGGCGTCCCCGGCGAGCGGGTCGACGGCCAGGACGTCGTCGCGATACGGGAGTGCGTCACCGACCACCTCGAGATCGCCCGCCGTGACCGCCGCCCGACCCTCGTCGAGGCCTTCACCTACCGCTACCGCGGCCACTCGGCGGCCGACCCCGAGGTCTATCGCGACAAGCAGGAGGTCGAGGAGTGGCAGCGCCGCGACCCGATCGAGATCTTCGCCCGGCGGCTGATCGACGCGGGCTCGCTCGGCGAGGACGACCTCGAGGTGATCCGCGAGGAGGTCGACCGCGAGGTCGTCGCGGCGGTCGAGTTCGCCGACGCCTCGCCGGAGCCGCCGCTCGACAGCCTCTACGACAACCTCTACGTGCTCGCCGGCCAGCACGAGGGGTGGTTCGCGGTCGACGAGCGCACGCCCGACGCCTTCCGCGGCGAGCGCGAGCGCGAGGCCGCCGCCGACGACCGGGTCCGCGAGCTGCACGAGGCGGGCGCCTCCTACGGCGGCCAGAACCCGCGCTCGGGCGGCGGCTCCGGCGAGGGTCCCGTCACCGAGACCGACGCGCCGGCCGATCAGGCGCAGGCCGAGGAAAAGGGGGCAGTCGACGCGGAGAAGGCCTCCGAACAGTCGGAACAGAGCCGCCAGCAGGGTCCGGGGGGAGTCGGCTGATGGCGACGATGCGAATGCGCGAGGCGCT
>DATMCB010000226.1:0-4162 GCA_035558835.1 Solirubrobacterales bacterium | reverse complement strand
CTGCTCGCGCTCGAGCGAGCGGGCTTCGTGACCGAGCACGTCGAAGGCTTCGCCCCCGACTACGCGGAGACGTTGCGGCACTGGGCCCGCCGCCTCGACGAGAACCGCGAGCGGGCGGTCGAGCTCGCCGGACCGGAGCGCGTCCGCGTCTGGCGCCTCTACCTGCGGGCGGCGCGGAACGGCTTCGAGAGCGGCTTCACCTCGATCTACCAGGTCCGCGCCCGGCTGGCGTAGGCATCGCTGCTCGCTTCGGCCTCGCCGGTGCCCCGCGCCCCACCCGGGCGACGAGCTGCAACTTGTCCCCGCCAGAGCAGGGCAGATTGCAGTTCAGTGACGGTCACTCCGGGACTCAAGTGCAGAAAAGGTCCCCCACAGGGACCAAATCTGCAGTTCACATCCCGACTGAGCCCGCGAGCGCGCGCTCAGCGCGCGATCCGGCGAGAAAGCCGACATGCGCCCGGACGGACCGGCGGAGGTCCGCGCCCGGCGAGCCTGAGCCGGCGCCTACTTCGGGCGGCTGCTCAGGTTCCGGTAGCCGTCGTCGGTGACGACGACGAGGTCCTCGATCCGCACCCCGAACTCGCCGGGCAAGTAGATCCCCGGCTCGACGGTGACGACGTCGCCGGCGAGCAGCGTGTCGTCGGAGCGCATCGACAGCCGCGGTGGCTCGTGGACCTCGACTCCGACGCCGTGGCCGAGTCCGTGCCCGAACCGCTCGCCGTGCCCGCCCTCGGTGATCACCTCGCGAGCGACGGCGTCGACGGCGCGGCCGCGGGCGCCCGCGCGGATCGCGTCGAGGGCGGCGGTCTGAGCAGCCAGGACGAGGTCGTAGACCTGCCGGTGGGCCGGATCGGGTTCGCCCTCGACGAGCGTCCGGGTGCAGTCGGAGCAGTAGCCGTCGAGGATCGCCCCCATGTCGATCGTCACGTACTCGCCGGCCTCGATCACCCGATCGCCAGGGGTCGCGTGCGGCAGCGCCCCGTTCGCGCCGGTGGCGACGATCGACGGGAACGCCGGGTCCTCGGCGCCGAGCTCGCGCATCCGCTGCTCGGCGGCGAGCGCGACGTCTCGCTCGGTCCGCCCGGCGAGGCCACGCTCCTCGATCCAGGCGTAGACCTCGTCGGTCAGCGCCGATGCCGCCGCGATCGCCTCGATCTCGGCCTCGTCCTTGACCCGGCGCAGGTCGGTCAGGAGGTCCTCGCCGGCGACGAGCTCGACTCCCTCGCCGAGCTTCTCGCCGAGCTTGCGGTGCGTTTCGAGGCTCGTCTTCGCGGCGACGATGCCGACCCGGCCGCTCAGCAACCCGGCGACCGCGGCGAGCATGTCGGCGGTCGCGTCGACGACCTCGAACGAGTCGGGGACCGTCTCGGCGGCCATCGCCGTGTAGCGGAAGTCGGTAACGAATCCGCGGACCTCGGGGCCGATCACGGCCAGGCCACTGCTGCCGCCGAAGCCGGTCAGCCAGGCGATGTCGGCCATCTGGTCGCGGCCGGAGTCGCCGGGGCGGACGAGGTCGCCGACGATCACCGACTCGAGGCCCGCCTCCGCGACCGCTGCAGCGAGCCGCTCGGCGCGACTCTCGGGCACGCTCATACCCCGAGCTCCCGAGCGAGCACCTGCAGGCCCTCGCGATAACCCTCGATCCCCTTGCCGGAGATCTTCGCGGCGACGAGCCCGTCGAAGACGGAGATCGCCCGCCAGTCGTCGCGGTCGTCGACGTCGCTGATGTGGACCTCGACCGCCGGCTTGCCGGCGACCTCGAGCGCGTCGCGGATCGCCCACGAGTAGTGCGTCCACGCCCCGGCGTTGACGAGGACGGCGTCGGCGGTCCCGGGGACGCGGTGCATGTATTCGCAGAACTCGCCCTCGTGGTTGGTCTGGAAGAAGGAGGCTTCGAGATCGAGCTCGCGGGCGTAGCCGTGGATCCGGTATTCGAGCTGGGAGAGCGTCTCGGTCCCGTAGATCTCGGGGTCGCGGCGCCCGAGCGTGTCGAGGTTGACGCCGTGCATCACCGCCACCCGGTTGTGGGCACTGCTCATCCGCTCATCTCCTCGACCACGCGACGGAGGCTATCGGCCTCGATCCGCTGCCCGAATCGCACCGATCCGGGCTCGGTGACGGTCACGAAACCGATCCCCTCGGCCGTCTGCTTCTTGTCGCGGCCGATCGCATCGAGGACCGCTTCAGGCTCGATGGCAGGGTCCATCACGACCGGCAGCCCGGCGCGCTCGAGCAGGGCTGCGACCTCGGTCTCGAGCTTGCCGGCGCCGGAGAGACGGAGCGCCGCGACGAGACCGATCGCAATCGCCTCGCCATGGCGATAGCGGCCGTAGCCGCTCGCCGCCTCGATCCCGTGGCCGACCGTGTGACCGAGGTTGAGCACCGCCCGCAGCCCCGCGTCGTGCTCGTCGGCGGCGACGACGTCGAGCTTCGTCCTCGCGCAGTCGAAGACGAGCGGGGCGACCGTCGCGGCGTCGATCGGGTCGAGCGCCCGGACCCGGTCCCAGAGCGGGCCGCCGGCGATCAGCGCCGTCTTCACGACCTCGGCGAAGCCGGCCGCCAGCTCGGCGTCAGGAAGGGTGGCGAGCGCGGCGGGGTCGGTCAGCACGGCGGCCGGCTGGTGGAAGGCGCCGACGTAGTTCTTGCCCTCGGGCAGGTCCACCCCGGTCTTGCCGCCGTAGGCGGAGTCGACCTGGGCGACGAGGGTCGTCGGCACCTGGACGACCGGGATGCCGCGCTGGTAGACCGCGGCGCAGAAGCCGACGAGATCGCCGGCAACGCCGCCGCCGAAGGCGCAGAGCGCGTCGTCGCGGCGGACGCCGGTGCGGGCGAGCTCGCGGAGCAGCGAGTCGGCGGCGGCGAGGCTCTTCGACTGCTCGCCGCCGGCGACCTCGATCGGGCCCTCGCCCTCGACGGCCGGGATCAGCTCGCCGACGGCCGCGAGCGCATCGCGGTCGGCGAGACCGAACAGGCGGGTTCCCGGTCGCAGGGCGGCGGGCGCCTCGTCGAGCAGCTTCGTCGCCCCCGGTCCGACCAGCGCGGGACGCTCTCCCGACCGCGATCGCGACCAGTACATGCGCACTCCGGGGGCGCCGCGGAGCAGGTCGAGCCACGGCGCCGCGGCGGCGCCGGTCCGCTCGCCGCCGTCGGGGAGGACGACCCGCGCGCACTCCTCGTAGAGCGGCAGGCGGGCGCGGTAGCGGCGCTGGAAGCCGTCGCGGTCGCGCGCCAGCGGCCGGTCGCTGCCGCTGCAGCGCTCCCAGGCGATCTGCTCCTCGACCCGGCACCAGGCGGTGACGTGGCCGGCAAGCGCCGCGCGGACCCGCTCGCTCTCAACCGCGCCGCCGCCGAGGGCGACGACGGCGCCCGGCCTTGCGATCACCTCGAGCACGACCCGCTCCTCGAGCTCGCGGAACGCGTCCTCGCCGCGTTCGCGGAAGAAACCGGCGATCGAGCCGCCGGGGATCTCGGCCGCGACGAGGTGATCGGTGTCGACGTATTCGGCGCCGAGGACTCCCGCGGCCGCGCGGGCAGCCGACGACTTGCCGGCCCCCATGAAGCCGACGAAGACGATCGAGGCGGACTCAGCCGTCAATGCGCTGGCGATAGGCGTCGATCGCGGCACGGACGTCGTCGATGTGGTCGCCGCCGAACTTCTCGCGGTAGGCGCGGGCGACGGTCAGCGCCAGCATCGCCTCGCCGACGACGCCGGCGGCCGGCACGACCGTCGAGTCGGTCCGCTCCTTGTGAGCCGCCTGCGGCTCCTTCGTGTGGACGTCGACCGAGCGCAGCGGCTTGGTCAGGGTCGAGATCGGCTTGATCGCAACCTGGACGATCAGGGTCTCGCCGTTCGTCATCCCGCCCTCGAGGCCGCCGGCCCGGTTGGTCTCGCGGAAGTAGCCGCGCTCGGGCGAGTGGAAGATCTCGTCGTGGGCCTCCGAGCCGGGGCTCGAGGCGACCTCCCAGGCGGGGCCGATGCTGACGCCCTTGACCGACTGGATCGAGGCCATCGCCTGCGCGATCCGGCCGTCGAGCCGCTCGTTCCAGGCGACGTAGGAGCCGAGCCCGGGGACGAGCCCCCAGGCCCGGGCCTCGAAGCTGCCGCCGAGGCTCTCGTTCTCCTTCCGGAGCCGGTCGACCTCGGCGATCATCGCCTGCGAGG
>DATMCB010000225.1:0-6291 GCA_035558835.1 Solirubrobacterales bacterium | reverse complement strand
GTCTGGGACCTCGCAGCGGTGTTCACCCCGACCGCCACCCGGCGTGCCTTCGAGCAGGCGGAGAAGCTCGACCTCCTCGACCGCGACCGGCTGGGCTCCCTCCTCGCTGCCCAGCCGAGCCACCGCGGGGCCGCGACCATTCAGGTGCTCCTCGGCGAGGCCACCCTGCCGCTCGCCGAGACCCGCTCCCGGCTCGAGGAGATCGTCCTCGAGACCTGCCGCGACCACTCGCTGCCACTGCCGGCGACCAACGTGCCGGTGCTCGGCCACGAGGTCGACTCCCTCTGGGCGGATGCCCGGTTCGTCGTCGAGGCCGACGGCGGCGATCATCTCAACCGTCGGCAGCGGGACAAGGACAACGCCCGCGACATCGAGCTCGGCCGGGCCGGTTACCTCGTCCGCCGCTACTCGTGGACGGCGCTCGCCGACCGCGATGCGGTCGCCACGGAGATCGTCGCGATCCTCGAGGAGCGACTCAGGAGCTGACGTGTCGAGGAGCGTCAGCCCAAGGAAGAGGCGATCGAAGCGGCCGATTTGGCCATGGGACCGCCGATGACGCCGGTCTGACGCTACTCGGCCCGTCAGCCGATCGCGACCATTCGCTCGATCGGTATCCGGGCCTTCGCGGCGATCTCGGGCGAGACCTTGACCTCCCCGGTCATGTCGCGGAGGCAGTCGCGGAGCTTCGGGAGCGTGATCATCTTCATGTAGCGGCAGAACGCCATCCGGTTGGCGGCGATCAGGTTGGCCCCGGGAGCGGCCTCGCGGAGCGGGTAGAGCATCCCGGTCTCGGTCGCGACGATGTAGGAGCCGTCGGGATCCTGCTCGACGTGCTGGAGCATCCCCGAGGTCGAGAGCATGTGGACGCCCTCGCCGGAGACGTCGCCGGCGGCGACGTACTCCATCGCCTGGGTCGAGCAGCCGCACTCGGGATGGATCAGGAACTCGGCCTCGGGATGGTCGGCGCGCATCGCGTTGATGTCGTCGGGGCGAATCCCGGCATGGACGTGGCACTCGCCGTCCCAGACGTGGAAGCGGGCCCGGCGCTCGGGATCGTCGAGGAGGCCGGTCTCGCGCTCGACGAAGGCACCGAGCCACATGTCGGGACCGAACAGGATCTCCGTCTCCGGCCCGTGCTCCTGCCAGATGTGATCGACGACGTCGACCGCGTTCGACGAGGTGCAGCAGTAGTCGGTCTCGGCCTTGACCTCGGCCGACGTGTTGACGTACATGACGACGACGGCGCCGGGATGCTCCGCCTTCCAGGCGCGAAGCTGATCGGCCGTGATCGAGTCGGCGAGCGAGCAGCCGGCGTTCAGGTCCGGGATCAGGACGGTCTTCTCCGGCGACAGCACGGACGCCGTCTCGGCCATGAAGTGGACGCCGCAGAAGGCGATCACCGCGGCCTCGGTCGCGGCAGCGGCGCGCGACAGCCCGAGCGAGTCGCCGACGTAGTCGGCCAGGTCCTGCAGCTCCGGCAGCTCGTAGTTGTGGGCGAGGATCACCGCGTCGCGCTGGACGGCGAGCTCCTTGACCTCGGCGCTCAGCTCGGCGATCTCGGCGGGGCTGAGCCCTCCTGACGAGCCGGGGACGGCGGCGGATGGTCCTTGGATGGTCGGGAGTTCCTGCATCGGCACCTCCCGCCCCTCTGGGGCGGCCTGATCCTTGATGTTCGCGAGCCGAGCACGAGCACGGACGGGCGAATGACTGCGTTGCATTCTAGCGGTCAGGGCTCCTCATCTACGCTGGGCCGGTGCCGGAGCTGCCCGAGGTCGAGATCGCTGTGCGACGGATCGAGCGCGCCCTGGAGGGCGCCGAGGTCGAGTCGGCGCTGGCGCCGGGAATGGTCGCAATGAAGAGCGTCAAGCCGCCCCTCGACGCGCTCGTCGGCAAGCCGGTTCACGGCGTCCGCCGGATCGGGAAGATGCCGGTCGTCGGGTTCGGCGCCGCGCGCGAGCTCGTCCTCCTCGTCCACATGATGTCCGCGGGTCGGCTGCAGGTCTTCGATAAGCGCGCCTCCCTCCGCGATCGCGCCTCCAGGGTGCTGATCCGGCTCACCGACGGCCGCGAGCTCCGGCTCCGCGAGTTCGGGACGAAGCAGCGCGCCTGGGCGAAGCTGCTCGAGGCCGGCGATCTCGACGGCGAGGAGATGGTCGCGACGCTCGGCCCCGAGGCGTGGCCGGCGCCCTCCCGCGACGTCCTCGCCGAGGCGCTCGACCAGCCGCGGCACCTCCACCCGCTGCTCCGCGACCAGCGGGTCGTCGCCGGCATCGGCCGCTCCTGGGTGGACGAGATCCTCTGGGAGGCGAAGCTCTCGCCCTTCAAGAAGGGATCGGAGCTGAGCGACGACGAGATCGTCGCCCTCCACGCCGCCCTCCACGTCCTCGGCGACGCGATCGACCACTACGAGGAGGTGATCGGCGACTCGATCCCCGACAAGATGCCGATGCCGCTCCGCGTCCACCGCCGCGAGGGCGAACCCTGCCCGCGCTGCGGCGACACGATCGCCGCGATCCACTACTCGGAGCGGATCACCTGCTACTGCCCGAACGAGCAGACCGGCGGCAAGGTGCTCGCCGACCGCCGACTGTCGCGGCTTCTCAAGTAGCTACGCCTCGAGCAGCATCGAGAGGTCCAGGGCCGGTGCCGAATGGGTGAGCGCGCCGACCGAGATGAAGTCGACGCCGGTTGCCGAGGTCGCTCCGATGGTGTCGAGGCCGACGCCGCCGGAGGCCTCGAGCCTCGCCCCCGACCCGGCCCGATCGCGGGCGGCGACGGCAGCGCGGAGGCCGTCGAGGTCCATGTTGTCGAGGAGCAGGCGGTCGGCACCGGCGGCGAGCGCGGCATCGACCTCGGCGGAATTCCGGCATTCGACCTCGACCGGCAAACCGGGATGAGCGTTGCGGGCGCGGGCGACCGCATCGGCGAGGCCGCCGGCGAGGGCGATGTGGTTCTCCTTGATCAGGATCGCGTCGTCGAGGCCCATCCGGTGGTTCTGACCACCGCCGGCGCGGACGGCCGCCTTCTCGAGCCTGCGCAGCAGCGGCGTCGTCTTCCGGGTGTCGAGAACGACCGCGCGGCCACCTCCTGCCCGTGCCGCCTCGACGAATCGCGCGGTCAGCGTTGCGACGCCGGACAGGTGGCCGAGCAGGTTGAGAGCGACCCGCTCGCCGGCGAGCAGCGCCCGAGCGGGGCCGGCGAGCAACGCGACCTGGCGCGGCACCTGCTCGGTCCAGGTGCCCTCGACGATCAGCTTGTCGAGACCGCCGGCGCCGGTCTGCCGGAAGGCCTCGGCGGCGGCATCGAGGCCGAAGACGACCCCGGGCTGCTTCTGGACGATCCGGGCGCGGGCGCGGGCGTCGGCGGGCACGGTCGCGTCGGTGGTGACGTCACCGGCGCCGAGGTCCTCGGCGAGCGCCGCTGCGACCAGCGATTCGAGGTCCTCCCGGCCTGATGTCACGACGTCGATGCGGTCGTGCCGGCGGCGCTCTGCAGCAGGTATTCGCGGATGAAGCCGTCGAGGTCGCCGTCGAGGACGCGCTGGGCGTCGCCGACCTCGTGATTGGTCCGGTGGTCCTTGACCCGCGTCGTCGGGTGGAGGGTGTAGCTGCGGATCTGCGAGCCCCATTCGACCGCCTTCTGCTCGCCGCGGGCCGCCGCCATCTCCTCCTCGCGCTTGCGCTCCTCCTCGGCGATCAGGCGGGCCCGGAGCATCTGCATCGCCGTCGCCTTGTTCTGGGTCTGCGAGCGCTCGTTCTGGCACTGGACGACGATCCCGGTCGGGATGTGGGTGAGCCGCACGGCCGAGTCGGTCTTGTTGACGTGCTGGCCGCCGGCCCCGGAGGCGCGGTAGGTGTCGACGCGGATGTCGGCGTCGTCGAGCTCGACGTCGACATCGTCGGAGACGAGCGGCGCGACGTCGAGCTGGGCGAAGGCCGTGTGGCGGCGCGACTGCGAGTCGAACGGAGAGATCCGGACGAGCCGGTGGACGCCGCGCTCGGCCGCGAACAGGCCGTAGGCGTTCTCGCCGTGGACGATGAACGTCGCCGACTTCAGCCCCGCCTCCTCCCCCTCGGATGCCTCCTTCATCTCGACGTCGAACCCGCGTGACTCGGCCCAGCGCAGGTACATCCGCAGCAGCATCTCGGCCCAGTCCTGGGAGTCGGTGCCGCCTGCTCCGGAGCGGATGGTGACGACCGCGTCGCCGGCGTCGTGCTCGCCGCTGAACAGCCGCTGCTCCTCGAGCTCGGCCAGCCGGGCCTCGATCGAGTCGAGCTGGGTTTCGAGCTCGGCGGCCATCTCGGCGTCCTCGGCCGCCATCTCGGCGAGGTCGCCGAGATCGGCGACGTCGGCGGACAGGCCCTCCCAGAGGTCGATCTTGCGCTTCGCGCGCGTGTGCTCGGCGGAGACCCCGGCCGCTCGCTCCTGGTCGTCCCAGAAGCCCGGCGCCTGCATCTCTCCCTCGAGCCGCGCTACCTCTGCCTGGAGCTTGTCGGGGTCAAAGGTAGTCCCGGAGCAGGGTGAGCTGCTCGCGGACCTCCGCGATGCGGGCGTTGATCTCGGGCGCCTCGCTCATCGGCGGCGAGTGTATCCACGCCGCGCCGGCCGGACCGGACGCGCAGCAGAGGATCCGGCGAGGCTGGACAATCCGTGCATGAGCCGGGTCGCGGACATCAACGTGGTCGGCGGCGAGCTGCAGGAATGCTCGGCCGAGCCGCTGACCGGCTTCTACCGCGACGGCTGCTGCGCCACCGGGCCGGAGGACGCCGGCAGCCACACCGTCTGCGCGATCGTGACCGCGGAGTTCCTCCGCTTCAGCCGGCTAGCCGGCAACGACCTCTCGGCGCCGGCGCCGCACTTCGGCTTCCCGGGCCTGGAGCCCGGCGACCGCTGGTGCGTCTGCGCCGCCCGCTGGCTCGAAGCGGAGCGGGCCGGCTGCGCGCCCGGCGTCGTCCTCGCGGCAACGCACGAGCGGGCGCTCGAGGTCGTGCCGATCGAGACGCTGCTCGCCCACGCCGCCGAGCCCGACGCCGAGGGCGCCGCGTCCGGCGAGTGAGGATCAGCGGCGCGGCAGGACGACCCGGCGGTCGCTCTCGACCCGCTCCTTGGCGGCATCGCGGAGGCGGACGCTCAGCGTCGCCGTGCCCTTGCCCGCCTTCCGCCGGACCGCGACCTTCACCTTCTTCGTGCCGGCGCCGATGTCGACGCGCTCGTGGCCGACCCGCTTGCCGTTCTTGCGGAGCACCGCGTTGACGCGGGTCGCCTCGCCGGCGTCGACGGTCACGGTGACCTTGCGCTGCCCGCCGGCCCGCCGGACGTCGGTCCCGGTCACCGAGGCGGCGACGATGCTCGCGCCGAGCGGCTGCTCGTCGCCGGCGAGCTCGTAGGCGCCCCAGGGCGGGTTGGCGTTGACGATCCGTCCGTCCTTGCAGGTCACGAGGAAGCTCGCAAAGCGGGTGTCGGGGCTGGTCGTCTCGATCCGGTAGGTGCCGGCGGGGACGACCTTCCAGATGATCCCGCCGTCCTCCGAGGTCTCGGTCTTCGACGGGTCCGGGATCACGTTCTCGTTGAAGTAGATCGGCCCGTCGAGCGCCGGCGACTCGGTCGAGGTCGCGCCGGGAACGCCGTGCGGGGTCCGGTCGCGGAAGGTCTCGTAGTCGACGCCGCGCACGTTTCGCGCCGAGGCAGTGGTGACGATCACGCACTGCGACGGGCGCCCGGTCTGCTCGTCGATCGGCACCGAGAGGATCGCCGCCAGCGCGTTGTACTCGAGGTCGGCCGGGGTCTGGAAGTTGGCGTTCTCGATGTCCTCCCCGCGGGTGTGGAACGTCTGCAGGTCGATCTCGTTCCAGCCGTCGGGCGGATCGATGTACGGCGTCACGTTCGTGTCGTCGGGCACGTCGAGCGTGTAGTCGCCGTTGGCGTCGGTCGTCGCGCTGATGCCGGGGATCTCGCGAACCTTGATCACCGCCCCCTCGAGGAAGGTGCTCATGTGGTTGAAGCTGTAGGCGCGGCCGGAGATCGTCACCGTGTCGGCGGTCCCGCCTGCGGCGGCACCGGCCGGCGCCGCGAGGGCGGCGGCGGCAAGGACGGTCGCAGCGAGCGCTATCGCCCGCCGGGCGCTCAGGCGCCGTGGCACTTCTTGTACTTCTTGCCGCTCCCGCACCAGCAGGGGTCGTTGCGGCCGATCTTCTCGTCCTCGCCCTTGACGACCGTCGTCGGGTTGGTCCCGCCGTTCGAATCCCCGTTCGTCGTGCCGGCGACGGCTGCTGCGGCGACCGCGGCGGGTGC
>DATMCB010000224.1:0-3819 GCA_035558835.1 Solirubrobacterales bacterium | reverse complement strand
TCTCTTCTACGTCGGCTACGGGGTGGTCCTCGTCGTGGCCGCGGTCCTCGTCGCTCTACCCGGCATCCCGATCGTGCCGCTCCTCTATCTCAGCCAGGCGCTCAACGCGATCCTCCTGCTCGTGATCCTCCCCTTCATCCGCAACCTCGCTCGCGACCCCGACGTGATGGGCGAGCACCGCCTCGGTCCCGTCGCTCGCATCGCCACGGCTGCGACGATCGCCCTCGTCGCCGGCTCGGTCCTGGTCCTCGCCTGGCTGACGATCAGCTGAGTCCGGCCGCGGCTTCGGCGGGTCTTCGCTCTCGCGATCGTGCTCGGCCTCGTCGGCAGGCCGGTCTGCCGGTCACCGCCCGTCCCCGTCGTTTCACGTCAGCAGCGACGGGTAGCCTCCGGAAGCAGTCCATCAGGCGGCCACACGGAGGTAGTTGACAGATGACGATGGGAATGGGACTTCTGCTGATCGCGATCGGGGCGATCCTCCGCTACGCCGTCAACGACTCCTGGGACGCGGTCGACCTCACCGTCGTCGGTCTGATCCTGATGGTCGTCGGAGCCGTCGCCTTCATCGTCGGCGCGATCTACGCGTTCGGCTACTCGCGCCGGAGGCCGGACGAGGTCCCGCCCGACCCGCGCTACCCGCCCGACCAGCGCTACTGAGCCACTGAGCCCCGCCGGCGTCGTGATCTAGCGGCGTCGGGCCTGCTCGAGCACGTCGAGCATCTTCGCCGCCTCGGTGCGGACGTCGTGGAGCCGCGCCGCCTCGCGCGCGGTCCGGTTCGGGGTCGGCATCGCGGCCGCCCGCTCGAGCGCCGCGAGCAGGGCGCCGTCGTCGCCGGGGTCGGCGAGGACGCCGGCTTCCGGCGGCACGAACTCCGGCGGCCCGCCCTCGGTGGTTGCGATGACCGAGCGCTCCATCGCCATTCCCTCCAGCGTCGCCTGACCGAACGGCTCGATCAGCGAAGGCTGGCAGAGGACGTCGCAGGCGGCCACCCACTGCGGGACCTCGCTCTGCGGGACCCGCCCGACGACCCGCACATCCGGCCGGCCCTCGAGCCGGGGGCGGAGCGGCCCGTCGCCGACGAACGCGAGGCGGCCGCGACCGAGCGCCGCGAACGCGTCGGCGAGGGCGACGACGTTCTTGCGGTCGATCAGCGAGCCGACGCAGAGAAACGACGGCCCCTCGCCGCCCCAGCCGAGCCGCTCCCGGGCGGGCTCGGCGTCGGCGGGGGTGAAGGCTTCGAGGTCGATGCCGCAGTCGGCGATCGCGATCTTCGCGGCCGCCGCCGGGATCGACGCGGTGAGCCGATCGGCGAGCCAGCGGGAGTTCGAGATGACTGCGGCCGCCCGGGAGATCACCGGAACGGTCGCTGCGCGGATGCCGCGGATCTCGGTCAGGTTGGCGACGTCGGTGCCGTGCGCCATCACGACCAGCGGACAGCGGGCCACGAGCGAGGCGGCGGCGCCGGCGGCCCCGGCCGGAAAGAGGAAGTGGGCGAAGACGACGTCGGGCCGGAAGCGCCGGGCGGTGACGATCGACTTCGCCGCGAGGGTCGTGTACTTGGTGGGCGCGCCGCCGCGGCGGCTGATCGCCGTCACCTCGACCTCGTTGCCGCGGCGCTCGAGCTCGCGCGTCAGCGGGACGAGGAAGCTGCCGAGGTCCGGGTTCTCCGGGCTCGGCCACATCTGCGTGACGAGCTGGATCCTCATCGGCGCGGCCGGATCCCGCTCGCGTTCAGCCGACCAGCTTGCTGATCGTGAACGTGCGATCGCCGCGCGGTGTAGCGACGACGACCTCGGCGCCGATCTCGGCGTCGCGGAGGGCGCTGCCGACCGGTGACTCCGCCGACAGCCGGCCGGCGCTCATGTCGGCCTCGGTCGGGCCGACGAGGGTCCAGGTGTGAGTGGTGCCGGCGTCGTCGACCACCTCAGCGGTCCGCCCGAACGCGAACCTGTCGCCCCCGTTGCCGACCTCGACCACGACGGCGTCGCGGAGCCGGATGCGGAGGCGCTTGATCTTCGTCTCGAGGTGCGCCTGATCCTCCTTGGCGATGTGGTAGTCGGCGTTCTCCTTGAGGTCGCCGAGCTCGCGGGCCGTCTTGATCCGCTCCGCGATCTCCTTTCGCTTCGGCCCCTCGAGCTCCTCGACCTCGGCCTTGAGCTCGCGCAGCCCATCGGCCGTGATCGATTCGCCCTGCAGGGCCTCCCGCTCGTTCGCGCTCATCCGATCACCTTGGCATATCACCCCCGCGATCGGCTCTCGCTCAGCGCGGCTCGAGCTTTCCGAATCCCTTCTTGAGCCGGTTGCGATCGACGTGGCCGTCGATCCCCCGCGCCCGTCCCTTGCTCGTGTACTGCCAGACGGTCCAGCCCTTGCCGGCCCAGTTCCGGGCCGGCACGAGCGGGCGGGGCACGTCGAAGTTGGCAACCCAGAGTGGGTAGCCGTTGTCGGCGAACCAGGTCGTGTCGCCGGTCGCGGCCCAGCTCGACGCGTTCGTGTAGATGATCGGCTTCACGTTCAGCTTCTTCTCGACCCGGCTCAACCAGGTCCGGATCCAGACCCTCAGCGTCGCCTCGTCGAGCCGCCTGAACGGGTACTCGACGTCGAGGGCGGGGCGGAGGTCGTTGCGGCGGACCTTGCCGACGACGGCGATGAAGCGGTTCGCCTCCCGGCGGGCGTCGAGCTTCGCGTCGCCACGATCCGGACCGGCCGCGAACGCGCGGTGGTAGGCGCCGACCCGCAGTCCGGCCTCCTTGGCCTTGCGGTAGTTGCGATCGAAGAACGGATCGCGGCCGCATTCGTCGGCGACGACGGTGCAGTCACGTCCGTAGCCACGGCTCGCGGCGACATAGGCGAAGCGGATCTTCGACTTGCCGACCTGATTCCAGCCGATGTGACCCTGAAAGCGGGAGACGTCGATTCCCTTGATCGGCTTCCGCTTGGCGGCCTGCGCGGATGCGGTCATGGCGACGAACAGCGACGCCGCGATCAGCGCGGCGAGCGCCCCGATCGCTGTCTGGCGAGTTCTCATCATCGGCTCCAACACGGATGCGGTCGGATAGGTTCGCCGCCCGGCCCGGCGCTCCTACGGCGCCGGCGGCCCGGTGACGACCGAGCCCGCCGCGTGATCTAGACTCGCGCCGTCTCGGATGGGAGAGGAGTGGAGATGAGGACCAAGGGGATCGCCGCTGCAGCCATCGCGCTGGCGCTGGCGCTCGCCTGGAGCGCAGTCGCGGCTGCCTCCCCCTACATCCATGCCCATCGTGGCGGCCCGCTGAAGACCGTCCGCGGCGAGCTTCGCCCCGCCTACCCCGAGGAGTCGCTGCCGGCGTACCGGCATGCGGCGAAGGCCGGCTTCGTCCTCGAGATGGACACGAGGGTCACCGCCGACGGCCGGGCGGTGCTCATGCACGACGCCTCGCTGAAGCGGACGACGAACTGCACCGGGCTCGTCTCCGCGCGGACCTACGCCGAGATCCGTGAGCAGTGCCGGATCGACATCCTCGGCACCGATGAGATCTCCAGGCACCTCGGCAAGCGCGACCAGCGGCGCGCCAAGGTCCCGACCCTGGTCCAGACGCTCGGACTGGCCGCCCGCAAGGGCGTCGGGGCGAACGTCGAGATCAACAACTACCCGGGGCCGGACTTCGACCCCGGCTCGCCGCCGCAGTTCGCGCTCCGGGTCGCGCAGCAGATCAAGCAGTCGGGCTTCCCGCCCGGCGACCTGATCTTGCAGAGCTTCCTGCCCGGCAACCTGAAGCCGTTTCAGGACGACCCCTACTTCGCCGCCGCCGAGACGTCCTATCTGACCCTGCAGGGCT
>DATMCB010000223.1:0-3180 GCA_035558835.1 Solirubrobacterales bacterium | reverse complement strand
GAGGAGCCGAGCGCTGCGGCGACGAGGTCCGGCATCGCCGCGACCGGCGCCGCGCAGAAGATGACCTCGGCTGCGGCGACCGCTTCTTCGATCGATCCCGCGACGCGATCGAGGGCGCCGAGCTCGATGGCGCGCTCGGCGTTCCGACCGTCCGGCTCGAAGCCGACGACCTCGGAGCCGAGCCGGTGCCGCGCCGCCAGGCCGATCGAGCCGCCGATCAGCCCGACGCCGAGAACCGCGATCAGCGGCTGTTGATCGGAAGTGCCGGCCACGCGGCGATCATTGCCTAAACCGCGAGCTCGACGCCGCCTCCCGCCGCAGCCGCGACGGTGCGGACGCGCTCCGCATAAGCGCCGAAATCGTTCGCGTGCAGCGCCTGAGGACCATCGCAGATCGCATTCTCCGGATCGCTGTGGACCTCGACGATGATCCCGTCGGCACCGGCTGCTGCGGCGGCGAGCGACATCGGCTCGACCCAGTCGCGGCGGCCCGCCGCATGGCTCGGATCGACGAGGACGGGCAGCCGAGTCCGTTCCTTCAGCGCCGGGACTGCGAGGAGGTCGAGGGTGAACCGGTAGGCCGTCTCGTGGGTGCGGATCCCCCGCTCGCACAGCATCACCCGCTCGTTTCCCTCCTTGAGCACGTATTCGGCCGCCATCACCAGCTCGTCGAGGGTCGCCGACAGCCCGCGCTTGAGGAGCACGGCGCGATCGGTGCGGCCGAGCTCGGTCAGCAGCGGGTAGTTCTGCATGTTCCGCGCCCCGACCTGGATCACGTCGGCGACGTCGAGAACGTCGTCGAGGTTGCGGACGTCGACCAGCTCGGTGACGATCGGCAGCCCGGTCCGTCGCTTCGCCTCGGCGAGGATCCCGAGGCCCTCGCGGCCGAGGCCCTGGAACGAGTACGGCGAGCTGCGCGGCTTGTAGGCGCCGCCACGGAGCATCGCCGCGCCCTCGGCGGCGACGACGTCGGCGACGGTCAGCGTCTGCTCGCGGCTCTCGACGGTGCAGGGGCCGGCGATCAGGGTGAACCCATCACCGATCGTGCGGCCGGCGACCTCGAAGGCGCCCGTGGTCGCCGGGGGGCGCTGCTCGGGGAGGTTCGTGGTGGTGGTCATCTGATGTGCCTTTCGGATCGGACGCCGGGCGCTCGGGGCCGGCGGTACTGGCGGGAGGTCTGGGGGCTGCGTCCCGGAAGGCGCCCGCGGTCAGCGCGAGCCCGGCCGGAGGCCTAGATAAATCGCCAGTAGCGATACGAGCGGCGCGTCGTGCGCCGGGCATGACGGGGGGCGCCGGGTGGCGCGGTCCGGATCGTCGTCATGCGGCTCATCGCCTCGGTTTGTAGCACGGCCCCCGGGCGGCCGCAAGCGCGGGGGCGCTCAGAGCAGCCCGGCGAGGGCGGCGAGGAACCGCCGGTTCTCGGCCTCGGTGCCGTAGCTGACGCGGATGTGGCCGGGACCGCCGAGCGGCGTCCCGGCGCGCACGATCACGCCCTGCTTGCCGAGGCCGGCGACGATCTCATCCTCGTCGCGGCCGCCGAGGTCGATCCAGGAGAAGTTCGTCTGGCTGTCGGCGGTCGTCAGGCCGAGCTCGTGCAGCTCCTCCTCGACACCGATTCGCTCGGCGATCGTCCGCTCGACCCGGCTGATCATGTCGTCGCCGTGGAGGAGTGCCTCCGCCCCGGCCGCCTGGGCGAGCGCGTTCACGTCGAAGGGCTGGCGGACCGCGTCGACGGCCGCCCGGAACCGGGCCGGGCCGAGCGCGTAGCCGCAGCGCAGCCCGGCGAGGCCGTAGACCTTGCTGAACGTCCGCAGCAGTACGAGGTTCGGGTGCGCGGGAAGCAGATCGACGGTCGCGTCGGGATCGTCGAGGACCTGCATCTCGACGTAGGCCTCGTCGAGGATGACCATGACGTGGTCGGGGACGCGATCGAGGAAGGCTGCGATGGAGGTCACCGGCAGCGCCGTGCCGGTCGGGTTGTTGGGGTTGCAGACGAGGACCAGCTGCGTGGCGGCGGTCACCTCGGTGGCCATCGCGTCGAGGTCGTGCTCGTAGCGGTCGTTGAGCGGCACGCGGACCTCGCGGGCGCCCGACAGCGGCGCGAGCTGCGGGTACATCGAGAAGGACGGCCACGCGTAGACGATCTCGGCGCCGGGTTCGCAGAGCGCGAGCGCCGCGGCGAGGAGGATCTCGCAGGAGCCGTTCGCCACCGCGATCGAGCCCGGCTCGATCTCGTAGCGGTCGGCGAGCCGGCGGCGGAGCAGCGAGGCGTATTGGTCCGGGTAGCGGTTCGCTCCGACCGCCGCGCGCTGGATCGCCTCGAGCACGGCCGGGTGCGGCCCCCACGGTGACTCGTTCGAGGCGAGCTTGATCACGTCGGAGGCCTCGTACGTGCGGCGGGCGCGCTCGATGTCCATCCCGCCCTCGTAATGGGGCAGCGAGTCGAGCTTGCTCGCGTAGCGGACCGGCATGTCAGCCCCTCACTGCGCTGAGCCGAGGTCGGAGCGCAGCGCCGCGGCGGCGCCGAGATAGACGTGCGCGGGCTCGTGGCCCGTCGGCGCGTAGTAGTGGAGCATCGTCCGGATCACCCGCTCCATGCCGCCCGGCACCGCGATCTCCTGGGCACAGAGCAGCGGCACCCCGTCGAGACCGAGGTTGCGCGCCGCAACGGCCGGAAACTCGGCGTCGAGGTCGCTCGTGCAGGTGAAGATGCAGCTGACCATCCGCTCCGGCTCGAGATCGTTGCGGCGGATCAGCTCGCGGAGGAGCTCGTCGGTGGCGGCGAGGATCGCCCCGCGCTCGTTCACCTCGGCCTGGGTCGCGCCACGCAGCGCGAACATCCGCTCGTCGCTCATCGTGTCCGCTTGCCGCCGCTGCTGGTCATCCCCCGGCATCCTTCCAGAGCCGCTTCAGCTCCGAGCGCGAGAGCAGCCGCGCCTGTCCGGGCTCGAGATCGCCGAGCTCCAGGGGGCCGAACCGGATCCGCTCGAGTGCGGCGACCTCGTTGCCGACCCGCTCGAGCATGCGCCGCACCTGACGGTTGCGACCCTCGCGGATCGTCAGCTCGATCTCGCGGGCGCCGACCCGGCGCACCTCCGCCGGCGCGGTCGGCCCGTCGGCGAGGGTGACGCCGGCCCGGAGCCGCTCGATCTCGCGGTCGCCGATCGGACCCCATAGCCGC
>DATMCB010000222.1:0-5865 GCA_035558835.1 Solirubrobacterales bacterium | reverse complement strand
CGCGACGTCTTCGACTATCCCTACGAGCGGATCGCCGAGATCCTCGACAAGCAACCGGCCGCCGTGCGCCAGATCGCGACCCGCGCGCGCCGCCACGTCGACGAGCGCAAGCCCCGGTTCGAGGCGGGAAGCGAGCAGCGGGAAGCCCTCGCGAGCCGGTTCTTCGCCGCGACCACCGAGGGTGAGGTCGGCGAGCTCGAGGCGCTTCTCGCCGGGGACGTCGAGCTCCACGGCGACGGCGGCGGCAACGCACCCGCCCTCGCGCGTTCGGTCGTCGGCCGCTCGCGGGTCGCGCGGACGCTCGTCAACTGGGGCAAGGCGGCCCGGCGCGCTGCGCTGCGGATCGAGCGCCGGAGCGTCAACGGCAACCCGGGAGCGATGTTCACGACGGCCGACGGCGAGGTCGTGAGCGTGATCGAGCTCGAGTTCGACGGCGCCGAGATCGGGTCGATCAACGGGATCGTCAACCCGGAGAAGCTTCAGCACGTCGGCGTCGTGGCCGACCCCGAGACAGTGCTGCGGGCGCTCAAGCAGGGTTGATATGAGTGCACCGTGGCGGAACGGGAACTGCGGGGGCTCCTGGTCGATTTCGGCGGCGTCCTGACGACCAACATCTGGGCCAGCTTCGATCGCTTCTGCGAGCTCGAGAACCTCGAGCGCGGGACGGTCCTCGAGCTGTTCCGCGGCGACGGCGAGGCGCTCGCGCTGCTCCGCTCGCTCGAGCGCGGTGCGATCACCGACGACGACTTCGAGCGCGACTTCGGCGAGATGCTCGGCGTCGAGCCGGCCGGGTTGATCGAGCGGCTGTTCGGCGGCCTCGCGCCGGAGCCGGCGATGGTCGCCGCGGTCGCGGCGATCCGCGCCGCCGGGATCCGCACGGGGCTGATCACCAACTCCTGGGGCATGGGCATCTACGAGCGGGCGCCGCTCCACAGCTTCGACGCCACGGTCATCTCCGGCGACGTCGGCCTTCACAAGCCGCAGCCGGAGATCTATCGGCTCGGCGCCGAGCGGATCGGCGTCCCGGCCGAGTCCTGCGTGTTCGTCGACGACCTGCGCGAGAACGTCGCCGGCGCCGAGGCGGTCGGGATGACGGCGATCCTCCACCGCGATCCGGATGCCACGATCGCCGAGCTCGAGCGCCTCTTCGGGCTCGACCTCTCGTCCTGATTACAGGAGCTTCTCCTCGATGACGGTGCGTAATTGCGGGTTCGTCCAGCGGCCCGTCGCCTGCTCGATCCTGATCCCGACCTCGCCGCCGGCGATCTCGAGGGTGCCGATCTGGTTGCGGAATCGCGGGCGGGTGGTCATCTCCCAGCTCAGTCGCGGCGGGTGGACGCTCGCCGAGGCGGCCAGCATCCGCGCCACCTTCGCGGCGATCCAGGTGTGGCCGAAGCCGAGCACCGCCCGCTCGTTGAGCTGGAGCTCCTTGCGCAGCCCCGAACAGACCGCGTGCCAGACCTTCGAGTAGACGGTGCCGACGGTGCTCGGCAGGTTGACCTTCGAGACGAAGCAGTGGTGGACGTCGCCGCCGAACATGACGAGCGTCTCGGGCGGCTCGCCGCACTGCCCGGAGGCGATGTCGATGACGAGCTGCTCGAACTCGCGATAGGAGCGCTGGAACGCAGCCCAGTGGTCGAGGTTGGAGGCGATCCGGACCTTCTCGCCGAGCGGCTTCGACCGCTTCCCCCACGCCCCCTCCCCGATCGCCTCCGACCACGCCTCGAGGTCGTGCATTCCGTAGGGCAGCAGGAAAGGCAGCGAGCTCGCCAGGATCAGGTGGCTGCGTTCGGCGTCGGCCTTGTCCTTGACCCACTCCCACTCCTCCTCGCCGACGATCCGCCGCTTGCCCTCCTCGAGCACGCGCCCGGCCCGTGAGTCGACGACGACGAGCCGGGCCGGCCCGAGGTCGCTGCAGAAGCTGAATCGAGAATGGCCGTGCTCGAACTCGGCGTGCTCGGCGAGGTCGCGGACCGCGGCGCTGCCGTCACCCCCGTCGCGAAGCTTCGAGTAGATGTCGTCCTCAGCGAGCTCCGACGGCGAGAGGTTGCCGAGGTGCTGATAGATCCAATAGGCCATCAGCCCGCCGATGACCCGCCCCTCGTACCAGTCGGTCTCGCGCTTCTCGTCGAGCCAGGCCTGCGAGGTCTTCCACTTGTCGT
Organism: Solirubrobacterales bacterium; assembly: GCA_035558835.1. GTDB lineage: Bacteria > Actinomycetota > Thermoleophilia > Solirubrobacterales > 70-9 > RHKX01. The sequence goes on along the minus strand of DATMCB010000222.1, from coordinate 3,703 downwards.
TGATCTCGTGGTCGTCGAAGATCATCGACGTCGGCAGGGTCGAGAGCATCCAGCGGACTACCGGGTAGGTCCAGATGTCGCGGTAGCCGACCGTGTACTCCTCGAAGTCCTCGAGGGCGTCGACCGGGCCGTCGCTGTGGACCTCGCGTGGCGCAACCTTCTCGCGGACGTTCTTCGGCGGCTGGTCGGCGTAGAGCTGGTCGCCGAGCATCACCATCGCGTGCGGCCAGTTCGCTTTCGGCTGGCGCAGCATCCGCAGCGCGAACGTGTGCATCGCGTCGATCCCCCTCCCCTTCCGATGCCACCAGCGCTGGAAGGTGTGCGGGGGCCGGTGCGGCGCCGAGGTCCGGCATGAGCCGAACAGGAGCCGCAGATCGCCATCGGCGGCGAGCGGGCGGATCACCGGGTGCGGGAACTCGTAGCCCTCCGGAGGCCAGGCGCACTCGCCGTCGAGATGGACCTCGTACTCGTGCGAGCGGCCGGCCTCGAGCCCGCCGATCGCGACGATCGCGTAGTGGTGGTCCTCGACCGTGAACGTCTTCGCCTTCGCATCGAGGATTCTGACCTCGCAGGGTCGGTCGGTCTCGACCCAGACGGTCGCCTCGTCCTCGCCGATGAAGCGCAGCATGGGGCCGACCAGCACCTCGGGCATGGACGCCCATTGCCCGGAATCGGATCGCTTCAATCAGGCCTGCCGCAGGCGGGCTCTCGGCGCAGGAGCCCGTCCAGCGTGAACGCAGCCTGGACCTCGATCCGCTGCGGACCGGTCCCGTCGGGCACGGTGAGCAGCGTCGAGGCGTCGCCCTGCGGCTCCAGGCAGCCCTCGCCGGCGACGATCCGCAGGTACGGCGAGTAGCGCATCCTGATCAGGTACCGCCCCGGCCCCGGCACGGTCAGGGCATAGCCGTCGGCTCCGACCTCGTCGAGCCGGACCGCCTGCTCGTCGGCGGGCTCGACCTTCCAGAGGACCCAGTGCTCGTTGGCCCAGATCTCGTGGAGGAACGGCAGGGCGCTGCCACGGACGAGCCGCGCCTCGTCGACGCCGAGGTAGTCGGATTTCGCATCGGACACGGCGACGTAGTCGACCCCGTGGGAGCGGAGCCACTGCGCGTAGGCGGCCGGGGTCAGGTTGCCGTTGGTGAAGAGGTCGAAGTCCGGCGACTCCATCTGCCGCAGCCAGCCGCGCGCGAGCGGGATCGACTCGGCCACGTAGACGGACTCCCAGCGGCTTCGCGTCGGCGGGATCTCGACCCGGATCGGCTTCCCCGCGGAGACGTCCTCGAGCTCGGCCACGAGCGGCTCGTAGAAGGCGCGTTCGGTCGAGGGGTCCCCGGCCGCGGCCTCGACGTCACGGAGGGTCGCCGACCACTGCCACCAAAGCAGCGGCGCTGCGAGCAGCAGCAGGATCAGCGGCCGGCGCCGGTACAGCGCCAACGCCATCACCGGCCCCGCGAAGATCGCGCCGAGGCGGATCGCGTTGCTGCCGAACGGCGTCGAGACCGCGAAGGCGAGGATCGCGATGATCGCGTAGAGCACGAAGCCGACCCGCAGAGTCGTCTCGCCGACGGGCAGGACGGCGATGCAGACTGCGCAGGCGATCGGAATCCAGATGAACGAGTCGAACGTGAACGGCTGATAGCCGCCGGTCGGGAACGCAAGGGCGAGGGCGAGCGTCGCCGCCACCGCGCCGATCAGAGTGAACGCCGCCGCCCGGTTGCGGGCGCGGCGGGCGGGCGTCGCGATCGGCTGCAGCCGTGAGGCGACCAGGAGCGCCGTCGCGGCGAGCGCCGTGAACGCGCCCGCCACCGGGCTCGCCAGCGCCGCCGCAACCGCCGCGATGGCGCCGCTCCACGCCCGGTTGCGCTGGATTGCAAGCACCGCGAGCAGGCCCAGGGCGAGGCCGAGGGCGAACGTGATCCGGCCGCCGAACAGCGAGACGGTCGCGGCGACGCCGAACCAGGCCGCGCCGAGCCAGGCCCGGGGCCCATAGGCGCGGATCGCGATCGCCGCGAAGGCGGCCGCTGCGAGGACGGCGCAGATCGCCCCGAGCAGCTCCGGCCCGAGCCAGGCGCCGAGCGGCGGGTAGAGCAGGCTGTAGCCGGGAATGGTCTGGCCGCCGTACCAGTCGGCGTTGTAGATGACCCAGCCGTGCGCGTTCCAGAGATCGGCGCGGAAGACCTGGGCGGCGAGGTCGAGGGTCTGCGGCTGCCAGAGCAGGCAGACGACGCTGAGCAGGGTCGCGAGGCCGGCCGCGAGCAGGACGACGGGAGCGGGCCGGCTCCTCGCCGCGGCCGCCACCGGGACCTACCCGTTCGCGTACTCGAGCCGGATCTGCTTGCCCTTCAGCTTCGTGCCGTCGAGCCGGTCGAGCGCCTTCTCTGCCTGATCGTCGTCGAGATCGACGAACGTGAAGCGCTCGAGGACGCGGACGTCGTGGATCGCGTCGTCGGGCACGACCGCGCCCTCCTCGAGCGCCCAGCGGATGTCCTCCTCGGCGATCCCGCTGCGCGAACCGCGGTTGATGAAGAGCTTGACGTGGCCGTTGCCGACGGGCGGCGGGCCGCCGGTGGGCGCCCTGGCCCCCTCGGCCTCCGCTTCGGTCGACGGAGCGGCCGCTTCGGCCTCCTCCGGCTCCGGCGCGATCGCGATCGCCTCGGCGGCGGGAACGGCGGACTCCTCGGGAGCGGCGGTGTCCCACTCGACCGGCTTGCTCTCCCCGCCACGCTCGCGCTCGCGCCGGCGCTCGTGGCGCCGCTTCGGGCGCGGCGCGTGATCGAGGCGTTCCTCGGGCGGCTCCCACTCGCCGATCGAGGTCTTGACGTCGCGCTCGATCCGCTCGAGCTCCCCGCGCTCCTTCGGCGTCACGAACGTGATCGCCCGGCCGGTCCGGCCGACGCGCCCGGTCCGGCCGATCCGGTGCACGTAGATCTCGCTGTTGTTCGGCAGATCGAAGTTGATGACGTGGGTGACGTGCTCGATGTCGAGACCGCGGGCGGCGATGTCGGTCGCGACCAGCAGCTTCACACGGTGGTCCTTGAAGGCGATCATCACCCCGTCGCGCGATCCCTGGCTCATGTCGCCGTGGAGCGCCTTGACGTCGAGGCCGCGGTCCTTGAGGGTCTTCTCGAGGCGAGAGGCACCGATTTTCGTCCGGCAGAAGATGATCGCCTGCTCCGGCTCCTCGGCCTTCAGCACCTCGATCAGCTTCTCCGTCTTTCCGCGCTTGTCGGTCTCGACGTAGGCCTGCGAGATCTTGTCCACCGTGAGCTGCTTGGGCGTCACCTTGATCACGACCGGCTCGTACATCTGGGTGTTCGCGAGGCGCTCGATCGGCGGCGGCATCGTCGCCGAGAACAGCGCCGTCTGGCGGCCCGAGGGACAAAGGCGAAGGATCTTCTCGACGTCCTCGATGAAGCCGAGGTCGAGCATCTCGTCGGCCTCGTCGAGGACCACGTAGCGGGCCGCGGTGAGGACCAGCGACTGCCGCGACATCAGGTCCATCATGCGGCCGACCGTGGCGACGACGACCTGGGCGCCGGCCCGCAGCTGCGCCTGCTGGGATTTGATCGGGGCGCCGCCGAAGACGGCGACGATCTCGACGTCGAGGTGCTCGGCATAGGCGCGCAGGGCCTGGGTCACCTGGATGCAGAGCTCGCGCGTCGGCGTCAGCACGATCGCCTGCACCTCGTCGTTGGCGGGGTCG
>DATMCB010000221.1:0-3800 GCA_035558835.1 Solirubrobacterales bacterium | reverse complement strand
ACCGATCGGATCGTCGAGGCGATCGAGCTGCCCGACCGCAGGTACGCGCTCGGCGTCCTCTGGCACCCTGAGGAGGACATGAGATCGAAGGTGATCGGATCGCTCGTCGAGGCGGCGAGGCAGGAGGTGAACGGATGATCGAGGTGATCGAACCGGCCAGCGCTGAGGTGATGGCGGAGGTTCCGAGGGCCGGCGTCGAGGAGGTCGACGATGCGGTCGCCCGCGCCAAGGCGGCCTTCCCGGCCTGGCGCGCCGTCGATCCCGGCGAGCGGGCCAAGCTCCTGCACGGGCTCGCCGACCGGCTCGGCGAGAGCGCCGACGACCTCGCCGTGCTCGAGGCCCGCAACGCCGGTAAGCCGATCGGCGACGCCCGCGGCGAGATCGCGATGGTCGTCGACTGCTTCCGCTACTACGCGGCTGCGCCGGAGCGCCTGCTCGGCCAGACGATCCCCGTCTCCGGCGGCGTCGACATGACCTTCCGCGAGCCGCTCGGGGTCGTCGGCCTGATCGTGCCCTGGAACTTCCCGCTCGTGATCACGTCCTGGAAGACCGCTCCTGCCCTCGCCGCCGGCAACACCGTCGTGATCAAGCCGGCCGAGCTGACCCCGCTGACGGCGATCGAACTCGAGCGGATCGCGCTCGAGGCCGGGATCCCCGAGGGCGTCCTCAACGTCGTCCCCGGTCCCGGCTCGGTCTGCGGGCAGCGCCTCGTCGAGCATCCCGACGTCGCAAAGATCGCCTTCACCGGCTCGACCGAGGTCGGGCGCGGGATCGCCGCCGGCGCGGCCGGGACGATCAAGCGCGTCACGCTCGAGCTCGGCGGCAAGTCGGCGAACGTCGTCTTCGCCGATGCCGACATCGAGGCCGCCGCGGCGGCGGCTCCGGCGGCCGTCTTCGGCAACTCAGGGCAGGACTGCTGCGCGCGGTCGCGGATCCTCGTCGAGCGCGAGGCCGTCGACGACTTCATGGCCGCCCTCGAGCGGACCGTCAAGTCGATGGTCGTCGGCGACCCCCTCGACGAGGCGACCGAGATGGGCCCGCTGATCTCGGCCTCGCACCGCGAGACGGTCGCGTCGTTCCTCGACGACGAGGTTCCGGTCGCGTTCCGCGGCGACGCTCCCGACGGTCCCGGCTTCTGGTTCCCGCCGACCGTCCTCGAGCCGACCACCAACGACGTCCGCGCCTCCCGCGAGGAGATCTTCGGGCCGGTCGCCGCCGTGATCCCCTTCGACGGCGAGGCCGACGCGATCGCGATCGCCAACGACACGATCTACGGCCTCTCCGGCTCGATCTGGAGCGGCGACGGCGGCCGCGCCCTCCGCGTCGCCCGAGCCCTCGAGACCGGCGTCATCTCGATCAACTCGAACTCGTCGGTCCGCGTGAGCACTCCCTTCGGAGGCTTCAAGCAGTCCGGCGTCGGCCGCGAGCTCGGCCCGGACGCCCTCGACCACTACACCGACGTCAAGAACGTCTTCTTCGCGACCGGCTGAGTCATATGGGCCGCTGATAGCTTGCCGCGCATGGAACGCCCGGGACGGCTCGAGGACAAGGTTTGCGTGATCACCGGCGCCGCGAGCGGGATCGGCGCCGAGACGGCGCGGCTGTTCGCGGCGGAGGGCGCGCACGTCGTCGGCGTCGATCTCAGCGAGGGGTCGGAGGGCGAGCTGGCGATCGTCGCCGACGTCACCGATCCCGAGCAGGTCGAGGGCATGTACGCCGACGCTCGGGAGCGGTTCGGCAGGATCGACGTGCTCTTCAACAACGCGGGCATCAACCCGCCCGAGGACGCTTCGATCCTCGAGACGTCGCTCGAGGTGTTCCAGAAAGTCCAGGACGTGAACCTGCGCAGCGTCTTCCTCTGCTGCAAATACGGGATCCCGCACCTGCTCGACAACGATTCGGGCGGCTCGGTGATCAACACGGCGTCGTTCGTCGCGGTGATGGGCGCGGCGGTCTCGCAGATCTCCTACACGGCCTCGAAGGGAGCGGTCCTGGCGATGTCGCGCGAGCTCGGCGTCGAGTTCGCGCACCGCGGCGTCCGCGTCAACTCGCTCTGCCCGGGTCCGGTCGACACACCGCTCCTGCAGGACCTGTTCGCCAGCGACCCGAAGAAGGCGGAGCGGCGCCTCGTCCACCTCCCGTTCGGGCGGTTCGCGCTGGCCCATGAGATCGCCAGCGGGGCACTGTTCCTCGCCTCCGACGAGAGCTCCTACGTGACCTCCTCCACCTTCCTCGTCGACGGCGGCATCTCGCAGGCGTATCTGACCCCCGACGCCAGCGACGATCCCCAGTACTGATCGGATCCGAGACGGGATCGGAGCGGTTGGACGCCGCGCCTAGACTGACGACGATGATCGACGAGATCGCATTCGACGAGCGCGGCCTCGCGCCATGCGTTATCCAGGATGCCGGGACCGGTGAGGTGCTGACGCTCGCCTGGGTCAATGCCGAGGCATTGGAGCGGACGATCGCGACCGGCGAGATGCACCTCTGGAGCCGTTCCCGGGACGAGCTCTGGCGCAAGGGAGCGACCTCCGGCAACGTCCAGCGGGTCCGCGAGCTCCGCTACGACTGCGACGCGGACGCCGTCCTCGCCCTCGTCGAGCCGGCCGGGCCCGCCTGCCACACCGGTGAGCGGACCTGCTTCTTCAGGGCCGCCGATGGAGCGCCGCAACCGGTCGCCCACGAGGCGCTGCCCGCCCTCGAGCGGACGATCGATGCCCGTCGGGCCGAGCGCCCGGACGGCTCCTACACGGCCCGGCTGCTCGACGATCCGGCGCTGGTCGGCGCCAAGGTGCGGGAGGAGGCCGACGAGGTCGCTCGCGCGGTCGCCGGGGAGTCGGATGAGCGCGTCGCCGAGGAGGCGGCCGACCTGCTCTACCACCTCGAGGTCGCGCTCGCCTCCCGCGGCCTCGGCATCGAAGCTCCCGCCACGGTCCTGAACGCCCGCCGCCGCGACGGCTGAGCCCAGCGTGAGCGCGGGCGTCACGACACTCGAGCAGGCCCGCGAGCTTGCCCGGTCCGGGAACGTCGTCCCGGTCGTCGCGACGTTCGTCGACGACACCGAGACGCCCGTCTCCGCCTTCCTGAAGCTGCGCGACGGCGGCCCCTGCTTCCTGCTCGAGTCGGCCGAGCAGGGCGGGCGGCTCGGCCGCCACTCGTTTCTCGGCTTCAGCCCCCATCTCTCGATCCGTTGGGGCGGCGGCGAGCTGCTCGAGTGGGAGGGAGGCGCCGCGACCGCGGCCGAGCCGACCCGCCGCAGCCCGGCACCCGACCCCTACGGCGCCGTCGCGGCGGCGCTCGGGCGCTTCGAGCTCGCCGATGCCGATGAGCTCCCGTTCGCCGGCGGTGCCGTCGGCCTGTTCGGCTACGACCTCGTCCGCACGGTCGAGCCGCTCGGCGATCCCAACCCCGACCCGCTCGGGCTGCCCGACCTGGCGCTGATGGTCTGCGAGCTGATCGTCGCCTTCGACCATCACAAGCACGAGGTCTCGATCATCGCCCTCGCGTTCAGCGGCGAGGACGGGATCGACCTCGCGCACGAGCGCGCCGTCGGGCTGATCGACTCGGCGCGCGAGCGCCTCCGCGGCGCGATCCCCGGCCGCGGCCGCAGCCGGGGATCCGGCGCCCGCGACGGCTCCGTCGAGTGGGAATCCAACCTGACCCGCGAGCAGTTCGAGGCGAACGTCACGCGAATCGTCGAGTACGTCCGTGCGGGCGACGCGTTCCAGGTCGTCCCCTCGCAGCGCTTCAGCGCCGACTGCCCCGTCGAGGCGTTCTCGATCTATCGCGGGCTGCGG
>DATMCB010000220.1:0-4257 GCA_035558835.1 Solirubrobacterales bacterium | reverse complement strand
AGCTATATCCGTACATCGACGCCGCTGCGACGACCTACCGGCACAGGGGGATGCCGATCATGCGGCAGCTGGCGCTCGCCTACCCCAACGACCGCCGCGCCGTCGGCCAGGACGACGAGTTCCTGTTCGGGCCCGACGTGCTGGCGGCGCCGGTGATCGAGCCGGGAGCGCGCGAGCGTCGCCTCTACCTTCCGCGCGGCCGCTGGATCGACCTCTGGCGATCGGCCGACTACGGCGAGGACACGGGCGGCCTGCGGCTCGGGAACGCGAAGCTGCTGCGCGGTCGCCGAGCGGTGACGATCCCGGCGCCGCTCGACGAGCTGCCGCTGCTGGTCCGCTCCGGCGCGGTGCTGCCGCTGCTGGCGCCCGACGTCGACACGCTCGCCTCCTACGGCGGCGGCGACGACGGCCTCGTCCGGCTCCGCGATCGCGCCGGCCGGCTCGAGCTGCTCGCCTTCCCGCGCGGGCACAGCGTGTCCCGCTTCTACGACGACGGGCGGATCGCATCGATCGAGCGACCCGGGCGCTGGACGCTGCGGATCCACGGCAATCGCGGCCGCTCCTACGGGCTGCAAGCCTCGCTCGGCACGTTGAAGCGACCGCTTCGCCCCTGCCGGGTTCTCGTCGACGGCCGGCGCCTGCCCGGCTCCGGGTGGGACTACCGAGCTGGCGAGGAGCTGCTGACCGCGCAGTTCAGCGGCGCCCACGCGAAGCTCACGGTAATCGGCCGCGGCGGCGGCCGCTGCGGCTGAGCGGGGCCCGCGCCCGGCCGGGACGAGCCGGTCCCATTGCTAACTTTCCCGGTACAGGCCGCGGCCGCGGCCTCCTACCCGATCGAACGGCTACTCCCGGAAGGCCATTGATCCCTTGACCGAGCGGCTCCTAGACGACCGCGACGGACCGCGCGACGAGTGCGGCGTCTTCGGCGTGTACGCGCCGGGTCACGACGTCGCCCGGCTCACCTACTTCGGCCTCTACGCGCTCCAGCACCGCGGCCAGGAGTCGGCCGGGATCGCCACCTGCGAGGGCGGGATGATCATGACCCTGCGCGACCTCGGGCTCGTCTCCCAGGTCTTCGACGAGGAGAAGCTGCAGGGCCTCGCCGGGACGATGGCGATCGGTCACGTCCGCTACTCGACGACCGGCGGCGGCGCCTGGGAGAACACCCAGCCGGTCTGGCGCGACGACGGTCGTGAGGTCGCGCTCGCCCACAACGGCAACCTGACCAACGCCGTCGAGCTGTTCGCCGAGCTCCGCGACCGTGGGATCTCCTTCCGCGGCACCTCCGACTCGGAGATCATCGCGGCGCTGCTGTCGTCGTCGACGGAGAAGCGGATCGAGGACGCGGTCGTGGAGACGATGCCGCGGCTCGAAGGCGCCTACTCGACGGTCGTGATGACGAAGAGCGGGATCTGCGCCTTCCGCGACCCGAGCGGGGTCCGGCCGCTCGCCCTCGGCCGCCTCGGTGGTGAGTTCCTCGTCGCGTCGGAGAGCTGTGCCTTCGACATCGTCGGCGCCGAGCTCGTCCGCGAGATCAACCCCGGCGAGATGGTCTCGCTGAGCGAGCGCGGGCTCGAGGTCCGCCAGGCCGTCAAGGCGAACAACCCGTCGTTCTGCGTCTTCGAGCACATCTACTTCTCCCGGCCCGACACCCGCCTCGAGGGTCGCGTCCTCCAGCAGGTCCGCGGCAAGATGGGCGAGATCCTCTGGCGCGAGGCGCCGGTCGATGCCGACCTCGTCATCTCCGTCCCCGACTCCGGAAACCCGGCCGCCGCCGGATTCTCGCGGGCGTCGGGGCTGCCGAAGGACGACGGGCTGATCAAGAACCGCTACGTCGCGCGGACGTTCATCCAGCCCGGCCAGGAACTCCGCAAGCACGGGCTGCGGATGAAGTTCAACCCGCTTCCGGAGATCGTCGCCGGCCAGCGGATCGTGGTCGTCGACGACTCGATCGTTCGCGGCAACACAACCCGGCAGATCGTCGGGATGCTCCGCGACGCCGGGGCGCTCGAGGTCCACCTGCGGATTTCGGCGCCGCCGATCCGCTTCCCCTGTCACTACGGCGTCGACATGTCGAGCCGCGAGGAGATGGTCGCGCACGAGCGGACCGTCGACGAGATCGCCGAGCACCTCGGCGCCGACTCGCTCGCCTACCTGTCGCTCGACGGCGTCTACGAGGCGATCGGGACCCCGGCCGAGGACCATTGCGACGCCTGCTTCACGGGTCGCTACCCGCTCGGCGAGAACGCGAACGGCAAGTTCGCGCTCGAGCAGTTGACGACCGTCCCCGCGGGCTCCGCCTGACTTGGGCGGAGGCGAGTCCGGGGAGGGGCCGCGCCGGCCGTTGCGGATCGCGGTCATCGCCTCCGGCAGCGGCACGAACCTGCAGGCGATCCTCGACCGCCTGCACGGCCGCGGCAAGGTCGAGGTCGTCGGCGTCGCCTCCGACAAGCCCGACTGCCGAGCGCTGCGCCGCGCCGCAGACGCCGGCATCGCCACCGCGGTCTTCCCGGTCGCCGACTTCGCCGACCGGGGTACCCGCGACGCCGCGCTCGGCGACTGGTTGGAATCACTTCAATGCGAGCTGGTCGTCCTCGCCGGCTACATGCAGCTCCTCGACGACGAGTTCGTGCGGCGCTTCCGCAACCGGATCCTCAACGTCCACCCGGCGCTCCTGCCGGCCTTCCCCGGTCTCGACGCGATTGGGCAGGCGATCGCCCACGGCGTCCGCGTGACCGGGGTGACCGTCCACTTCGTCGACGAGGGCGTCGACACCGGGCCGATTCTGCTGCAGCGCTCGATCGAGCTGAATTACACTCGCCCGGTGCACGAGGTGACCGCGGAGATTCACGCCGTCGAGCACGAGCTGCTGCCGCGCGCGATCGAGTTGATCGCCGACGGCGTCGTCAGCTTCGATGACGAGAATCCGAGGCTGTGCCGGATCGAGGGGCGATGAGCGCGAAGCCGACGATCGCCGCGAACCCGGCGAACGAGACCGAGCCGCAGCCGCTGCCGATCCGGCGGGCGCTGATCTCCGTCTCCGACAAGAGCGGCGTCGTCGACTTCGCGCGGGGGCTGGAGGCGCTCGGGGTCGAGATCGTCTCGACCGGGGGGACTGCAGCGGCCCTGCGGGAGGGAGGCGTCACGGTCCGCACCGTCGAAGAGCTGACCGGCGCACCGGAGATCCTCGACGGGCGCGTGAAGACGCTCCATCCGCGCCTGCACGGGGCGCTGCTCGCGGTCCGCGACGATCCCGATCACGCGGCGACCCTCGCCGACGAGGGGATCGAGGAGATCGACCTCGTCTGCACGAACCTCTACCCGTTCGAGCGGGCGACGGCGCGGCGCGAGGCGAGCGACGCCGAGATCATCGAGAACATCGACATCGGCGGGCCGGCGATGATCCGCGCGGCGGCCAAGAACCACCGCTACGTCGCCGTCGTCGTCAGGCCGGAGAGCTACGACGCGGTCCTCGCCGAGCTCGAGGAGGGCGACGGGGCGATCTCGCCGGGCACGCGGCACTGGCTCGCCAACGAGGCGTTCGCGGTCACCGCCCGCTACGACGCCGCGATCAGCGGCTGGTTCGGCGAGCGCTACGAGGACTTCCCGACGCACCGGACGGTCTCGATGGAGAAGTTCCTCGACCTCTCCTACGGCGAGAACCCGCATCAGCGCGGTGCGCTCTACACCGAGGTCGGCGCCCGCGGCCACGTCCTCAGCCGGGTCTCGAAGGAGCACGGCAAGGATCTCTCGTTCAACAACGTCCTCGACCTCGACTCGGCCCGGAGCCTGCTCGCCGACCTCGACGATCCGGCCTGCGTGATCGTCAAGCACAACAACCCGTGCGGGGCGGCGGAGGGCGAGAGCGCGCTCGACGCCTACGAGAAGGCGCTCGCCTGCGATCCCCTCTCCGCCTACGGCGGGGTGATCGCGCTGAACCGCCCGATCGACGAGGAGCTGGCGCGGCGACTGCACGAGAACTTCGTCGAGGTCCTGATCGCGCCCGGCTACGAGGGCGAGGCGATGGCGATCCTCCAGCAGAAGCAGGCGATCCGGATCCTCGAGAACACCGAGCAGCGCCTGCACCGCTCCGACTTCGACATGAAGCGGGTTCGGGGCGGGATGCTCGTCCAGGAGCTCGATGGCGTCGCCGGCGACCGCGAGGGAATGACGGTCGAGACCGGCGGCGAGCCGAGCGAGCTCGAGTGGCTCGACATCGCCTTCGCCTGGAAGGTCTGCAAGCACGTCCGCTCGAAC
>DATMCB010000219.1:0-5168 GCA_035558835.1 Solirubrobacterales bacterium | reverse complement strand
GAGCTCGAGGTTGCGGGTGCGCCGGGTCATCGTGCCCGCGTTGTAGTGCTCCAGCCGCCGGCCGGTGACGAGCAGCAACGGGAACTCGCGATCGGGCGCCTCGCCGGGCGGCGCGTAGGGGACCGTCGTCAACCGCGCCCTGCCGCTCGGGGTCTCGAACCGTTCGCGGTACAGGGCTCGCTCGCCCGGATCGTCCGGCGACCGGCAGGGCCACGCGATCGGTCCATCGCGATCGAGTCGCTCGTGCGAGATGCCGGCGAAAGTCGGGGTCAGCGAGGCCATCTCGGCGAACGCCGCGGCGGGTGTGGAACAGCCGAGGTCGGTTCCCAGCTCGGCGCCGAGGTCGCGGATGATCTCGAAATCCGGTCGCGCCGCGCCGGGCGGATCGAGCGCCGGTCGCACGCGCTGGACGCGACGATCGAAGTTTGTGAACGTGCCGTCCTTCTCGAGGAAGGCCGCCGCCGGTAGGACCACGTCGGCCAGCGAAGCGGTCGCGGAGAGAAAGATCTCCTGCGAGACGACCAGCTCGCAGGCATCGATTGCTGCCTTGACGTGAGCGGTGTCGGGGTCGGTCTGGGCGATGTCCTCGCCGAAGACGATCAGCGCCTTCAGCCTGCCGTCGACGGCGGCGTCGAACATCTCGGGGATCCGCAGGCCCCGCTCAGGACGGATCCCGACCCCCCAGGCGTCGCCGAACCGGCCCGCGATCTCGGGGTCGGCCACACTCTGGTATCCGGGAAGGATGTCCGGCATCGCCCCCATGTCGCTCGCGCCCTGGACGTTGTTCTGCCCCCGCAGGGGATTGGCACCGCAGCCGTCGGCGGTACCGACGCTGCCGGTCAGCGTCGCGAGGTTGCAGAGTGCCCGCACGCCGTCGGTCCCGTGCGCATGTTCAGTGACCCCGAGGCCCCAGACGATCGCCCGATGATCGCCGCCGCCATAGAGAGCTGCCGCGCGGCGCAGGTCCGAGCTGGACACCCCTGAGATCTCCTCGACCCGCTGCGGCGAATAGTCGGCGACCAGCTCACGCAGCGCATCGAATCCTTCAGTGCGCGCGGCGATGAACGGCTCGTCGATGTACCCCTCGTCGATCAGCACGCCGGCGAGCCCGTTGAAGACGGCGACGTTGGTGCCCGGTCGCGGACGCAGGTGGACGTCGGCGTAATCGGCGAGCTCGGTACGCCGCGGGTCGACGACGACCAGTCCGGCGCCCGCGATCACCCGCTGCTTGATCCGCGCGCCGACGACCGGGTGGGCCTCGGTCGGGTTCGAGCCGCAGAGCAGGAAGACGCCGGCGCGATCGAAGTCCTCGAACGGGTTGGTGCCGCCGGACAGGCCGAACGAGGCAACCAGGCCGGCGGCCGAGGGCGCATGGCAGATGCGGGCGCAGTTGTCGACGTTGTTGGTGCCGATCGCGACCCGCATCAGCTTCTCCATCAGGTAGTTCTCCTCGTTCGTGCCCCGCGCCGAAGAGATCGCCGCGATCGCGTCCGGCCCGTAGCGGTCGCCGATGCGGCGGAGCTCGACCGCGACGTGGCCCAGGGCGTCCTCCCAGTCGGTCTCGACGAGGGCGCCGTCGCGGCGGATCAAGGGCGTGGTCAGCCGATCGCGCGAGCGCACGAAGCCGTGCGCGAACCGGCCCTTCACACAGGCGTGGCCGCGGTTGACCGGAGCGGCGCGGTTCGGGCGGATCGCCGCGACTTGACCGTCTCGGGTGTGGACGTCGAGGGTGCAGCCGACGCCGCAGTAGCCGCAGGTGGTCGTTGTGGTCCGTTCGATCGGCCGTGGGTCGCTCAACCCGATCTCAGACAGGGCCCCAGAGGGACAGCTGTCTACGCAGGCACCGCAGGAGACGCAGTCGGACTCGCTCCACGGGCCGCCCGAGCCGGGGGCGAGGACCGTGTCGGCGCCGCGCCCGACCATCGCCAGCGCGAACGTACCCTGCAGCTCGTCGCAGATCCGCACGCAGCGAGCGCAGGCGATGCAGAGGGCCGCGTCGTACTCGACGTAGGGATGCGAGTCATCGCGCTCGGCGGCACGCTCGCCTCGAAACCGGCTGCGCTCGATGCCGAGCTCGAGGCAGGCGCGGACGAGCTCGCTGCGCTCGGGGGGCTGATCGAGAGCGCTCACGGGGAGCTGGCCGACGATCAGCTCGAGAGCGAGGCGCGCGGTGCGAAGCGCGACGGGATCGTCGGTTCGCACGACACCGCCTTCGGCGGCGGGCGTCGTGCAGGCGGGGACCGGGCCATCGGTGCCCTCGATCGAGACCATGCAGGTGCGACACGAGCCGTACGGAGCGAGGCGCGGGTCGGCGCACAGGGAGGGAACCTCCGCTCCTGCCGCCCGAGTGGCGTCGAGCAGGCTGGAGTCCGCCGCGACCGTGACCGGCGTACCGTCGACGATCACCCTCACGGCGCCGCACCGTAGACGCGCTCGATGCTGCGGACGACCGGCGGGACGCTGCGGCCGAATGCGCACAGGCTGCCGCGCTCCATCGCCTCGAGCATCTCCTCGAACGCGGTCGCGGCATCGGGGTCGCCGCGACCCTCGGTGCGCTCGAGACCCCGCTGAGTGCCGAGCCGGCAGGGGGCGCAGGTCCCGCAGCTCTCGCTTGCGGCGAACTGCCAGAAATGGCGCTCGAGCATCGCGCGATCGACGCGATCGTCGAGCACGATCAGGCTGCCGTGGCCCAGATCGGCGCCGATCTCGCGCAGCGCCTCGAAGCTGAGCGGCGTGTCGAGGTCCCGGGCGTCGACGAAGCCTCCGAGCGGGCCGCCGACCTGAATCGAGCGGACCACGGATCCGTCCCTGGGCCCGCCTCCGAGCTCCTCGAAGATCCGGCGCAGCGGCGTGCCGAGCTCGACCTCGTAGGCGCCTGGGTTGCGAAAGCGCTCGTTCAGGCAGACGACCTTCGTCCCCCGGCTCTCGCCCACCCCGAGTTGCGCGTAGGCGGCCCCGCCTCGGGCGACGATCCACGGCACCGCGGCGAGCGTCTCGACGTTGTTGACGACCGTGGGCCGATGCAGATATCCGTGCTCGGTCGGGTATGGCGGCCGTGCGGCCACCTCGCCTCGCAAGCCCTCGATCGAGTGGATCAGCGAAGTCTCCTCGCCGGCGACGTAGGAGCCGGCGCCCTCGAAGACCTCGACGTCGAAGCCGGTGCCGGTGCCGAAGAGGTCGGCGCCGAGCTGACCCCCCGCCCGCGCCTCCGCGACGGCCGTCCGCAGCGCGTCGCGGGCCCGCGGGTACTCGGAGCGCACATAGACGATCCCCCGCGTCGCCCCGGCAGCGAGGGCGGCGAGGCCCATGCCCGCGAGCACGCGGTGGGGATCACGCTCCATCAAGAGCCGATCGACGAACGATCCCGGATCGCCCTCGTCCCCGTTGCAGATCAGGTAGCGATCTCCGTCACCCGGCGCTTCTGCTGCCGAGCCCCACTTGACCGCGGCGGGGAAGCCGGCGCCGCCGCGACCGCGCAGGCCCGAGGCCTTGACCTCGCGACTGACGCGGTCGTGAGCGCCGCCCCGCACGATGTCCTCCCAGACCTCCCAGGGCTCGGGACCGGTTCCAGCGACGCCGGCGAGCACGATCGGCTCAGGCACCTCGACCGCGACCGCGACCGGGATCTCGGGGTCGCGCGGGTCGGCCCCGCCGGTGAGCTGATCGATCAGGTCGGCACCCGCGCACGGTTGCTCGTCGTCGAGCGCGGCCGGGCCGCCGTAGCAGTAGCCGAGGCAGTGGACGGGTTGGACCGAGACGCCGCCGTCCTCGGAGACGCCGCCGACCGGGGCCCCGAGCGCCACCGCGACCGCGTCGAGGTGGGTGCCGGCGCTGGCCGCAAAGCAGGCGGTCCCGGCGCAGACCCGGACGTGTCGTCGCCCGCGCGGGGTGGGGGCGAGGTCGGCGTAGAAGGAGGCGGCACCGTTGACGTGCGCGCGCGGCAGCCGCAGCTCGGCGGCGATCCGATCGACGTCGGCGGGCTCGATTCGCCCCGTGGCCGCGACGACGTCGCGAAGCGCCCCGAGGACGTCCGCCCCGCGGCGACCGTAGCGCCGCTCCAGCTCGGTCACGGTTCGTCCCGGCATCTGCCGGGCAACCTACGCCGCTCGCGCTTGCTCGCCATCGGTAGTCAGCACCGAAGCGACCTGCGCGCGACCGCGCAGTTCAGCGGGGGCGGTCGCCGGCCGCCCTCACATCCGTCTCATCGCCGGCTCCTAGCTTCCGCCGCGTTCCCTCCCCGGCCGGCGTGAAGCCGGCCAAGAAAGGACCAGATGAGCGACAAGATCAAACGAGCGGTTGCGGCACTGGCGGCACTGACGGCCCTTGCCCTCGGCGGCGCGGCGATCGCGAACGCAACCTCGGGCGGCGGCTCCGACCAGAGCGCGGTCGAGAACGAGCAGGCGGGCGGCTCCGAGACGAACGCGGCCGACGAGGCCTCGGGCGACGGCGATGGGCACGTGTCGGCGGCGATCGACCGGCAGGCGCGTGCGGCAGCCGAACGGGCGACCGGCGGGGTCGCTGACGGCGACGTCGAGCCGGCCGAACAGGCCGACCCGATCGAGGACCCGAACGACCAGCCGACCCCGAAGGGCGCGGCCTACGAGGTCGAGATCAGCAAGGACGGGCAGGCCCTGAAGGTCTTCCTCGACTCCTCGCTGAAGCCGATCGAGACCCAGCGGGACGCCGGCTGACCGACCGACGTACGCAGTGACAGAACCGGCCCGGCGCCGACGACGAGGCGTCGGGCCGGCCGGATTCTCATCCAACTCTCATCGGCACCGGTCGATAATCGGTGCGTGCGGGTACTCGTCGTCGAAGATCAGCCGAAGATGGCGCGGCTGCTCCAACGCGGCCTCCGCGACGACGGCTTCGTCGCCGACGTCTGCGGGAGCGGCGAGGACGCGCTGTGGATGGCGGGCAGCACGCCGTATGACGCGGTCGTCCTCGATGTGATGCTGCCCGGGATCGACGGGTTCGAGACCTGCCGCCGGCTTCGCGCTGATCAGGTCTGGGCGCCGATCCTGATGCTGACGGCGCGCGACTCGGTCGAGGATCGCGTCGCCGGCCTCGACGGCGGCGCCGACGACTACCTGGCGAAGCCATTCTCGTTCGCGGAGCTCGAGGCGCGGATCAGGGCGCTGGTCCGGCGCGGGTCGGATGCCCGGCCG
>DATMCB010000218.1:0-14193 GCA_035558835.1 Solirubrobacterales bacterium | reverse complement strand
CCCCAGGGCACCCGCGGGGTCTCGAGGCCCCAGCCGGCGTAGCGCCGCTGCTCGCAGGCGGTGACCGAATAGATCACGTCGTAGGCGGCGAGGGCCGGCTCGAGGTGCCCGCGCGTGAAGTGCTCCCAGACGAACCGGCCGATCACCCGGACGCCCTCCGAGCGCAGCTGCGCGAGCTCGTCGAACTGGTAGTTCTGGTCGCAGAGGACGACGTCGAGCGCGTTCGTGCGGACCCAGTCCTCGTACTCGGCGAGCGGCGTCTCGAAGCTCGACGCGGCGGTGACGCGGGGCTGATCCCAGACGCCGGTCCGCTCGAGCGCGCCCGCCATCGGCCCCTTCTCGCGCCGCGGCTTGGCGAGGACGAAGCTCTCATGGCCGAGCTCGTCGACAGCGGAGCGGAGGTAGCGGCCGACCACCGGCTGGCCGCGGTTGAACCACTTGCTGACGATCCCGACGTTCACGGCCGGCCCCGTCCGCAGCCCTTCAGCCCGCGGCGCGGCGCCCGCGACCGCGATCCCCGCCGCGGACGCTCATCAGCCGCGGCTTGCGGGGCAGCAGGCGCTCGCGATCGATCCCGCGCGGGACCGCGTGCATGCAGACCCGGGTCCAGTGCTCCTCGCGGGGCTCCTCCCAGACCGTCGAGATCCCCGCGAACCCGGCAGCGGTCAGCATCTGCTCGAGGCAGGGCACGTTGGGGATCCACCAGTTCGACGGGTTGCCGTCCTCGGTGCCGCGGAAAAGCATGATCGGATCGTCGCCGCCCTTCGTCGTCGAAGCGGACTCGATGACGAGCAGCTCATCGGTGGCGCGGGCGAGCCGGAGCAGCAGCGACATCGGGTTGGGGACGCTGTAGATCAGGCCCGAGCAGAGGACGACGTCGAAGCTCCCGAGCCCCTGCCAGAGCTCCCCGAACACGTCCATCTGCAGGAACTCGAAGCCGTAGCGATCGACGTTGGCACGGAGGTCCTCGCCCGTGCAGATGTCGACGCCGACCACCGGCGACGCGCCGCGGCGCACGGCCTCGGCGCAGTGGACGCCCTCCCAGCAGCCGACGTCGAGGAACGACCGGCCGGAGAGCTCGACCGGCAGCCGGAACTGCTCCCAGCGGCTCGGCTTGCCGGCGGCGGCGAGCTCCTCGCCGACCGGCTCGATCCGGGTGTCTGCGCTTTCGGGCATCGCGAGCCGGGAGGGTAGCCGCCGCAGTCGGCGGCGGTCAGGCCCCGAGCAGCGCGGCGAGGTCCGCGGTCGTCCGCGACCAGGCCCGTTCGGCCGCGAGCTCGGCGACGCCGGCGCGCATCCGTCCGAGCTCGGCGGGGTCGCCGAGCCGCTCGATCGCGGCCGTCAGGGCGGCGACGTCGGGGTCCCAGGCGGGGATCCCCGAGCGGGCGGTGCCGTTCTGAGTCGAGGCGACGAGGATGCCGCTGCGCCCGTCGAGCACCATCTCCGACATCGGCGGCTTGTCGTTGGTGATGATCGGCATCCCGAACGCGGTCGCCTCGTAAAGCGGAAGCCCGAGCCCCTCCCAGCGCGACGGCGCCAGGCAGACGTCGCAAGCGGCGAAGCGGGCCCGGTGCGCGGCCTCGGGCTCGTCCTCGAGCATCAGCTCGATTCGCGGATCGGCGGCGGCCGCCTCGCGCAGGGTCTCGTCGTTGCGGGGGACCTGGGCGTTGACGAGCAGCCGCAGGTGCTCGCCGTCGGCCTTCGCGAACGCCTTCAGCACCTTGCGGACCGGCTTCCGGCGGCCGAGGAAGGAGCCGGGGAAGTAGAAAGAGACAACTCCGGGGGAATCCTCCGCTTCGCGTCCGGTTCCCCCGGCTTCAGGCTCGGCCCCGGGATCGCCAAGATCACGGCCACGTCCTCGGGCTTCGCCCTGCGGGGGTGCCGGGAATGCTGCGGCGGCTCGTCGGCCGGCGGAGCGCCCTGCTGCCAGCAACTCGGGGTGGATGCCCCATTGGACGTAGGGGCTGTCGATCCCCATCTCCGCGTAGCGCTCGCTTTCGGCGCGGTGCAGGGAGTAGATCGTCTCGTAGGCATCGCGGGCCGGAGCGACGTGCTCGGGGGCGAAGTACTCCCAGACGAACCGGCCGACGGTGCGGATCCCGGCCGCGCGCAGCGCTCCGACCTCCTCCCACTGATAGTTCTCGTCGAAGAGGATCAAATCGAGCGAGGCCGCCCGCGCCCAGTCCTCGTACTCGGCGAGCGGGACGTCGTGCGCCGACGCCTCGGTGACGCCGGGCTGATCCCAGACCGGGTCGGGTTCGCCGGTCGCCGCCTGCTGGGCGCGGGGGCCCGAGCCGGGCCGGGCGAGGACGAAGGTCTCGTGGCCGAGGTCGTCGAGGGCGGAGCGGACCTGTCGCGAGAAGACAGCCTGGCCGCTCGCCCTCCACTTGCTGACAAGACCTATTCGCACACGTCCTCTTCTTTGCGTCCGGGCGTGCGCGGGCGTGCGCCCATCAGCGCTTGCGGGCGAGCGTGATCCCGTCGGCGACGGCGAGCATCGCCACGTCGACACGCTCGTCGCCGGCGATCCGCTCGTTCAGCTCGGCGATCACCCGCGCGCTCTCGTCGTCCGGCCCCGGATCGAGGACGCTCCCGCCGCGGAGGACGTTGTCGAGGGCGATCAGCCCGCCGGGCCGGAGCAGGGTCAGACACGACTCGTAGTACGAGGGATAGGAGGTCTTGTCGGCGTCGATGAACGCGAAGTCGTAGGTGCCGGACGCCGCTCCGGTCAGCTCCGCGAGCGTCTCGGTGGCGGGGCCGATCGCGATCTCGATCCGGTCCTCGACGCCGGCGGCGGCGAAGTTGGCCCGCGCGGTCTCGGCCCGCTCGGGATCGAGCTCGCAGGCCGTCAGCCGGCCGCCCTCGCTGAGCCCGCGGGCGATGCAGATCGCCGAATAGCCGGTGAAGGTGCCGAGCTCGATCGCTCGCGAGGCGCCGATCAGGCGGACGAGCATCGTCATCAGCGCGCCCTGGTCGGGCGAGATCTGCATGACCGCGATGTCGCCGAGCGCCGCGGTGCTCTCCCGGACCGCGGCCAGCGCCGCGTCCTCACGCGATCCGTTCCGGACCACGTAGTCGTGGAGCTCGGGCGTCAGCGCGATGAACTTCGGATCGCTCACGCGCCCGCCGCCGCGGTCTCGGAACCGACCTCGTAGCCGAGGTCGGCGAGGAGCTCGCCGGCCGCCGCGTCGAAGGCGGCGACGTCCTCGGGCGACATCTTCTCCTTCCAGCGGTACATCGCGCTCGGGTCCGGCGGCTTCTGCGTCATCGCGTGCGCCTGCATCCGCTCCTCGCCCGGCCGGGTCGGCTTGCCGTCGGTGGCGGGCAGATCGCGCGCCATCTCCGCCATCCGCTCGGCCGCGTTCTCGTAGTAGGTGAGCATCGCCGCATCCCAGGGAAGCTCGAGGAACGCGGCGATCCGCCGCAGGTTCGGCTCGGTGTCGGTGACCAGGTCCTCGTAGCGGAGCTCGAGGTAGTGGGAGACCTTGCGACCGTGCCGCTGGGCGCGGCGGATCCGCCGCGCCCAGGTCTCGGCGACCTGGCCGGCGGGCGCCGGGTCCTTGTCGCCGAGCGTCCGCTTCCAGCGCGACAGGGCGACGTCGCGGCCGTCGCGGATCACGTGGACGAACCGCGCCTCCGGCAGCGCCCCCTCGATCTTGACCATGCTCTTGACGTAGGCCGGCGTCTTCTCGCCGTAGCGCGGCTTGCCCTGCCGCTCCGCGTACATCTCGTAGAAGGCACGGAGCGCCGGCCCAGACTCGAACCGCTCGAGCTGCCGCCAGCGCGCGACGACGTCCTCGGGATCGGTGTCGAGGTCACCCCATTGCCGGACAGCGATCATCGTCGTCGCCGCCTGCTCGGGCGTCGCCCCGCCGTCGATCGCGTCGATCAGCTCGGGGACGAAGTGCGTCTCCGGCGGGATCGCGAGATCGGGATGGGCGTCGAGCATCAGTCGCAGCATCGTCGTGCCGGAGCGGCCGACGCCGACGATGAACGGGACCGGTGGGCGCGCCGAGTCCCTGGCCTTCCTGCTGAAGAGCGCCATCGGTCGAAGCGTAGGCGACGCCGCGAAGACCCGCTAGGTCAGCAGGGAGGCGAAGTCCGCGACGGTGCGGTCCCACGAGCGCTCCTCGCGGACCCGCAGGGCGCCGGCGGAGAGCTCGGCGCGGAGGCCGGGGTCGGCGAGGCGCGAGATCGCGCCGGTCAGCGCGTCGACGTCGACCGTCCGGGCCGGGATCCCGGAGTTGGCGAGGCCGTCGTCGTGGGAGCGGACGAGGAGCCCGTTGACGCCGTCGGTGACGAGCTCGTTCATCGGCGGGTCGTCGTTGCAGACGATCGGCTGCCCGAAGGCGATCGCCTCGTAGAGGTGGAGGCCGAGGCCTTCCCAGCGGGCCGGGGCCATGCAGACGTCGGCGTCGGCGAACATCTGCAGGTGGACGTCGGTGGGGAGGTCCTCGAGGACGAGCTCGATCCGCCGGTCCCGATCGACCGCCTTCTCGAGAAACTTCATCCGCCGCTCGATCTGGGCCTTGACGATCAGCCGCAGCTCCGGCTCGGGCGTCGCCGCGAAGGCGTTGATGACCTCCTTGAACGGCTTCCGCTTGCCGAGCAATCCCGCGTGGTAGTGAAAGAAGACATCCCCGCCGGAACCCTCTGCTTCGCGTCCGGTTCCGGCGGCTCTCCGGTGGTACGTGGACTCGGGGTCGTCGCCACGGTGGGGAGTCACCGCGAAGTACTCGGGGTGGATGCCGTAGCGCACGTACGGCGTCTCGATCCCCATCCCGGCGTAACGCTCCTGCTCGGCCCGGGTCAGCGAGTAGACGAGGTCATATGCGCGCCGGGTCGGCTCGACGTGCTCGTCGCTGAACCGCTCCCAGACGAAGCGGCCGATCGTTCGCACCCCGGACTCGCGCAGCGCCGCGATCGCGTCGAACTCGTAGTTCTGGTCGAAGAAGCAGGCCTCGATCCCCGTCTCGCGCGCCCAGCCGACGAGCTCCGCGGCGGGGATGAAGAAGTCGGAGGCCGGCGTCACCCCCTCCTGGGCCCAGACGTCGTCCTCTCGCGCCTCCTGCGGCATCGGGAAGCTCTCCTTGGTCGGGCGGCCGAGCACGAACGTCTCGTGCCCGAGCTCGTCGAGCGCCGAGCGGAGCTGGCGGGCGACGACGCCCTGCCCGCGGTTGAACCAGAAGGCGCAGATCCCGACTCGCATGGGCCGGGAAGATAGCCGGAGCGCGCCGCTCGGCCGGGTGACTAGACCGGCGCCAGCGCCCGAACCGCCGACTCGAACAGGCGCAGCCCGTCGGTCGAGCCGGTCAGCTCGTCGACCGCATGCTCGGGATGGGGCATCAGCCCGACGACGTTGCCGCGCTCGTTGCGGACCCCGGCGACGTCGTTGAGGGAGCCGTTCGGGTTGCGGCCGTTCGCGTAGCGGAAGACGACCTGCCCGTTCGCCTCGACCTCGTCGAGCAGCTCCGTCGGGGCGAACCAGCGTCCGGTCGTGTGCTTGACCGGGATCGAGAGCACGTCGCCGCCGCGGCAGGCACCCGTCCAGGGGGTGTCGGCGTCGGCGACCTCGACATCGACCTGGCGGCTGAGGAAGCGCAGCCCCTCGTTTGGGAGCAGGGCCCCGGGCAGGAGCCCGGCTTCGCAGAGGACCTGAAAGCCGTTGCAGATCCCCAGCACCGGCCCGCCGTCCGCAGCGAACTCCATGACCTTCTCCATCGCCGGGGCGAACCGGGCGATCGAGCCGACCCGGAGGTAGTCGCCGTAGGAGAAGCCGCCGGGGATGACGACCGCGTCGATCCCGTCGAGATCGGTGTCGGCGTGCCAGACGATCCGCGCGTCGGCGACCCGCTCGCAGGCCATCAGCGCGTCGACCTCGTCGCACGAGCCCGGGAAGCGGAGGACGCCGAACCTCATTCCGCGACCTCCTCGATCTCGTAGTCCTCGATCAGGGGATTGACGAGCAGCTTCTCGCAGAGCCCCTCGAGCTCGGCCCGGTCCTCGTAGCGGAGCTCGACCATCCGGCCGATGCGGACGTCGCTGACCGACCCGACCCCGAGCGTCGGCAGCGCCCGCTCGACCGCCTTCCCCTGGGGATCGAGGATGCCGTCCTTCGGCTTGATCAGGACCCGGGCGATCACGGCGCAGAAGTTAGACGAACGGCGGGATGGCCATCACGAACGGCGCCGGCCGAGCAGGCGACGTAACCCGCCGTGGCCGGCGGGCGGCTCGCCGACCGACTCCGCGAGCTGCGCGTAGCCGGCGTCGTGGAGGGCCGGGCCCATGTCGAGCTCGGTGAAGGCCTCGCTCCAGCGCGGGTCGGTGGCGGCGAACGGGACCTCGGGCTCTCTGACCTTGCCGCGCGCCCACTCGGCGACCGCGGACGGGGTCTCGCGCCGGGCGGCCTCGTAGACGCGGGCGATCGCGGCGACCGGGTCGGC
This sequence comes from Solirubrobacterales bacterium, assembly GCA_035558835.1. Taxonomy (GTDB): domain Bacteria; phylum Actinomycetota; class Thermoleophilia; order Solirubrobacterales; family 70-9; genus RHKX01. The sequence goes on along the minus strand of DATMCB010000218.1, from coordinate 7,750 downwards.
GCGAAGCTCCTCGTTGCGGAGCAGCACGTAGCGATCGCCGAACAGGAGCCGGCCCTCGCGCCGGGTGCTCTCGAAGGTGTGCTTCCAGACGAGCAGGATCCGCTCGAAGTTCGCCGGCCTGCGGACGTGCGCGTACTCGGGGCGCTGAAGCAGGATCCGCGACAGCGCCCGGCTCGACCAGAGCTTGCGCTTCTCGCGCTCGGCGAAGAACTCGTCGGCGGTTGCATAGGCGCGGCTTCGCGACTTGCCGGTCATCATCGAGACGGCGACCGCGCGGGGATCGCGGACGACGTGGACGAGCACCGCGTCCTCGGGCGCCAGGCCGCGGACCGCTTCGAGCTTGTCGTAGAGGCGGGTCTCCTTGATCAGCACCGGCTCGTCGCGGTCGAGCAGGGTCCGCAGGAAGCCGGCACAGTGCTCGGGCATCTCCGGTCCGATCTCACGCTCGGGGTTGCCGGGGCCGCCGAGGTTGAACTCGGCGAGGTCGAGGTCGGGCCAGTGCTCGTCGCGGTAGGCGCGCCGCAGCGCCCGGGTCTCCGCGAACGGGTCGGTGGCGCGGGCGCCGCTGCCGCCGCCGGGCGTCTCGGTCTCCTCGCGGAGCGGCTCGTAGAAGCAGTGGAGGCGCGGGTCCTCGAGCAGCGCGTCGTAGAGGATCGTCGTCCCCGACCGCCGCATGCCCTGCATCAGGATCGCCTGCGCCATCGCCGGCGGCAGGGTACGGGACGGCCGCGCGCCGGCCGGCTCAGTCGATCTCAGTCGAGCGTGCGGCCGGTGATCCGCTCGTACGCCTCGCGGTACTTCGCGGTCGTGCCCGCGATCACCTCGGGCGGCAGCGCCGGCGCCGGCGGCGAGTGGTCCCAGTCCTGCTCGTTCAGGTAGTCGCGGACGTACTGCTTGTCGAACGACGCCTGGCCGCGGCCGGGCTCGTAGTCGTCGGCGGGCCAGAAGCGCGAGGAATCCGGCGTCAGCACTTCGTCTCCGAGGACGATCTCGGCGCCGGGCGCCGAACCGAACTCGAACTTCGTGTCGGCGAGGATGATCCCGCGCTCGAAGGCGTGGGTGCGGGCGTGCTCGTAGAGCTCGATCGAGATCCGCCGGAGCTCCTCCATCAGCGGCCGCGAGCCGACGATCTCGGCGGCCCGGTCGAAGTCGATGTTCTCGTCGTGCTCGCCGATCTCGGCCTTCGTCGCCGGCGTGAAGATCGGCTCCGGGAGCTGGTCGGACTCCTGCAGGCCGCCGGGCAGCTCGATCCCGCAGACAGCCTGCGTCTCCCGGTACTCCTTCCAGCCGGAGCCGGACAGGTAGCCGCGGACGACGCACTCGACCGGGAACATCTCGAGCTTGCGGACGCGGATCGCCCGGCCCGCGACCTCGGCGGGCACGTCCTCGCTGATCAGGTGGTTGGGGACGATCTCCCCGGTCGTCTCGAACCAGAAGATCGACATCTGGGTGAGGACCCGGCCCTTGTCGGGGATCGGCTCGGCGAGGACGACGTCGAAAGCAGAGATCCGGTCGGAGGCGACCATGATCAGCTCGTCGCCGTCCTCGTAGATCTCCCGGACCTTGCCGCTCGAATGGAGCTCGAGCCCGCTCAGGGTGGTGGTCATGCCGCGAGGCTACCAACGCCGTGTGTCGCTGTGATGCCGCCGGGTATGAACACTGTCGTGGCCGATCCGACGAAAGCCGATCAGGTCCTCGCCGAGGTCATCCCCGGCATCCTCGAATGGAGCGGCCGCCACCCCAACCACGGGTCGATCGTCCATTCCCACTACCTGACCGAGCAGCGGGTCGCCATCGACCCGATCGGGATCGATGGGATCGTCGCCGCCCTCGAGCGCGCCGGCGGCGTCGAGCAGGTCGTCCTGACGAACCGCCATCACCTCCGCGGCGCGGAGGAGATCATCGCCGCCTCCGGCGCCGTCCTGCGTTGCCCGCGGACCGGCCTCCATGCCTTCGAGGGGGCCGACACCCCGACCGCCGTCGGCTATGGCTGGGAGGAGGAGGTGGCCGAGAACGTCACCGCCCACGAGGTCGGCTCGCTGTCGCCGGACGAGGGCGCGCTTCACATCGCCGTCGGTCCCGGCGCGCTCGCCTTCGCCGACACGATCGTCGCCGACGAGCGCGGGCTCGGGTTCGTCCCCGACTCGCTGATGGACGATCCGGAGGGGACCAAGCGCGGGATCGTCGCCGCGATCCGGCCGCTCCTCGAACTCGACTTCGACGTGCTGCTGATGGCGCACGGCGCGCCGATCCCGGTCGGCGGCAAGCAGGTCCTCGCCGCGTTCGCCGACTCGCCGCGAACCGCGTCGCTCAGCTGAGCCGAACGGTCGCTACGTCCACCACCCGGGTCTATCCTGGCCCGGCGGATGGCGGCGGCGGGAGACAGACGGCGACGGGGGACGCCGGCGGCGCTCCTCGTCGTGGCGCTGCTCGTCGCGCTGCTGACGGCAGCCGACGCCGGCGCGGCGAGCCCGTTCCGCGGCAACGCCAGCTGGGTCTGGTACGTGAGCGCCTCCGGCGGCAGCGCCGAGAACCTCGCCCGCCAGGCGGACCGTCACGGCCTCGACGCCGTCTACGTGAAGAGCGGCGACGCCGGCAACTACTGGAGCCAGTTCGACCGCGACCTCGTCCGCACGGTCCACGCCCGCGGGCTCGATGTCTGCGCCTGGCAGTTCGTCTACGGCAGCGACCCGAAACGCGAGGCGAAGGTCGGTGCCGCCGCGGCCGGGCGCGGCGCCGACTGCCTGATCATCGATGCCGAGAGCGCCTACGAGGGCCGCTACGCCGCCGCCGACACCTACATCCGGAGCCTCCGCCGCCGGATCGGGCCCGACTTCCCGGTCGCGCTCGCCGGCTTCCCCTACGTCGACTACCACCCGGCCTTCCCGTATTCGGTGTTCCTGGCGCCGGGCGCGGCCGACGCCAATCTGCCGCAGCTCTACTGGTACGCGATCGGCGATCCGGTCACCGCCGCCTTCCGCCACACCTACGCCTTCAACAATCCCTACGGACGGCGGATCTTCCCGGTCGGGCAGACCTGGATGGATCCACCGAAGGGGCAGATGCTCGACTTCCGCCGGCTCGCGCGGGCCTACGGCTCGACAGGCGTGAGCTGGTGGTCGTGGCAGGAGACACGCCGCAAGGTCTGGCCGCGGCTCTCGGGCCGCCTCCGCGGCGACCCGCCCGGACCGCGCCCGCGCCGCGAGTTCGCTCCGCTCCCCCGCGGGGCGCGTGGCGATCTCGTCGTCTGGGCGCAGGAGCTCCTCCGCGGCGCCGGTCTCGCGACCCCCGTCAGCGGCCGGTTCGAGGGGCGGACCGAGCGCGCCGTACGGACCCTGCAGCGGCGGAGCGGCCTCGAGGTGAGCGGCGTGATCGACGATCCGACCTGGAAGCAGCTGCTCACCGCCGAGCCCGAGGAGGTCCGCTGGTCGCGGCGCGGCAACCCCGCCGGCCTCCGCACTGCCGTGTCCGGACGTGCCCCGGCGACGGCCTCGCTGCCGCCGCTCGCCGACGAGATCCCGCCGCCGCCGGAGCGGAGCCGATGAGGCCCGCAGCGACCGCAGTAGCCGCGCTTGCGCTCGCATCCCTCGTCGCGGCCCCGGCCGCGGGAGCCGCGAGCGCTCGCGACCGGCCCGACACGCCGGGCCCGCTCGACCTGGTCAAGGTCGAGGTCGGCCAGAAGGAGACGAAGCTGAAGGTGCGGATCGGGGTCAGCAGCCCGCTGCCGCGACTGCGGGAGCTTCGCCCCCACCCGGCCTTCGAGAAGGGCAAGGCCGAGCGCTACCTGTGCCTGAACCTGGCGTCGCACTCGATCGGCCGCCGCCTCTACTGCCCGGCCGGGGATACGAGGCGCGACCACGTCGCGGTCGGCGTCAACGTCGTCGGCAAGCGCGGGATCCGCGGCAACGGCTCGGTCACGGCGAAGGTCGAGCGGTCGAAGCGCGGACTCGTGCTCCGATTCGGGCTCGGCGCACTCGGGATCGAGCCCGGAAAGCTGAGCTTTTCGGCGGCGACGAGCTGGTACGGGCCGGCGTGCGTGCCGAAGGGCTCCCGCGGAGCGACCGTCTGCGTCGACCGGGCGCCGCCCAGGGGCGCCGTGAAGACGCGGATCTATCCGGTCCGGCGGGTCGGCTGCACCGGCCTCGGCCGGCGCACCGTTCGCAGCGGCCCCGCCCGCCACAAGTGGGTGGCGCTCACCTTCGACGACGGCCCGAGCCTCTACACCGACGACGTGCTGCGGATCCTCGATCACAATCACGTCCACGCGACGTTCTTCCAGATCGGCCAGCAGGTCCCGGCCTACGCCGGCCTCGATCGGAAGATCCTCGCCCACGGCAACGAGCTCGCCAACCACTCCTGGCGTCACGCGACGGGGCCCGGCGAGGGCGACCTCCGGCACACCAGCGACGTGATCGAGCATGCGACCGGCTTTCGGCCCTGCGCCTTCCGGCCGCCGGGCGGCTACCTTCCGTCCTCGACCGCAGCGGCTGCCGCCGCGCTCGGGATGGTCAGCGTGATCTGGGACGTCGACACCCGCGACTGGACGACGCCGGGGAGCGCCTCGATCCTCCACGTCGCCACATCGGGAGGTCGCGGTTCGATCGTCCTCATGCACGACGGCGGCGGCAACCGCAGCCAGACGGTCGCGGCCCTGCCGGCGATCATCCACAGCTATCGGGCACGGGGCTATCGGATGAAGACGGTGACGGAGCTCCTCGGCGGCCATTACGTCCTCGAGGAGGACAAGCACGGCCACCACCGGTCGTGGAACCCACCGGCCCGAAAGCCCGCCGTTCCGATCCCCCGCGAGGGACCGTGAGCGGTCGTCGCCTTTCCCGCCGCGCGGTGATCGGCGCCGGAGCGGCGGCGGGCGCCGGGCTGGCTCTGCCTGGCGGCAGCGCGGCCGCTCCCGGCGGACGCGGCCGCCGGCGCCGGATCGAGGCCGATGTGGTCGTCGTCGGCGCCGGGTTCGCAGGCCTGACCGCGGCGCTGGCGGTCAAGCGCGGCGGCCATTCCGTCGCCGTCCTCGAGGCGCGCTCGCGGGTCGGCGGGCGCGTCGCCGGCCACCGCCTCCCGAGCGGCGAGTTCTCCGAGCGCGGCGGGACCTTCGTCGGCCCGACCCAGGACCGGATCCTCGCCGCCCTCGACCGCTTCGGGATCGGCACCTTCCCGACCTACGACGAAGGCTCGAACGTCTACGTCAACGGCGGCCAGCGGATGGAGTTCAGCGACACCGGCTTCACCGGCAGCGCGCCACCCGATCCGCTGATCCTCCCGGAGCTGATCACCGTCGTCACCCGCCTCGACCAGATGTCGACCTCGGTCCCGGTCGGTGCTCCGTGGAAGGCGGCGAATGCCGGCGAGTGGGACGCCGAGACGCTCGCCGGCTGGATCGCGGCGAACTCGGCGACCGAGCGGTTCCGCCGCCTCGTTCCGGCCGCGACGCGGCCGATCTTCGGAGCCGATCCCGGCGAGCTTTCGCTGCTCTATGTCCTCTTCTACATCGCCGCCTCGGGAAACGAGTCGAACCCGGGGAGCTTCGAGCGCAACTTCAACACCCGCGGCGGCGCCCAGGAGCGACGGATCGAGGGTGGCTCGCAGGTCCTCGGTCAGGCGATGGCGGCGGCGCTCGGCAAGCGCCGGATCGTCAAGCGCTCGCCGGTCCGCCGGATCGTCCAGCGACGCGATCGGGTCCGAGCCGTCTCCGACCGGGCCGTCGTGGTCGCCAAGCGTGCGATCGTCGCGATCCCGCCGGTGCTCGCGGGGCGGATCGACTACCAGCCGGCGATGCCCGCCGCCCGCGACGCGCTCACCCAGCGGCTCGCGCAGGGCGCGTTGACGAAGGTCGCCGCCTCCTACCCGAACCCGTTCTGGCGCGCGCGGGGGCTGAACGGCTCGACGCTCTCGACCGACGGCCTCGTCAACGCGACCTTCGACGACAGCCCCGAGGACGGCCGGCCCGGGGTCGTCTTCGGTTTCGTCGGCGGCGACAGCTCGCGCCGCTTCGCCGCCCTCGGCCCGGCGGCCCGCCGCCGCACGGTGCTGGCCGAGCTCGCCGAGCTGCTCGGCCCCGAGGCGATGCACCCGACCGAGTTCTTCTACACCCAGTGGCCGGAGCAGCGCTGGAGCCGCGGCGCGCCGGTTGGCATCTACCCGCCTGGCCTGATGACCACCTACGGGCACGCGATCCGTGAGCCGGTCGGGCGGATCCACTGGGCCGGGACCGAGACGTCGACGTACTGGAACGGCTACATGGACGGGGCGATCCGCTCCGGCGAGCGCGCCGCCGCCGAGGTCCTCGAAGAGCTCTAACGCAACGCCTCGAGCCGCGCGAAGACCTCGCCGGTGTGGGTCAGGTAGGCGCCCGGGTCGAAGACGGCGTCGAGGTCGATGTCGACGTCATCGTCGGCGAGCGCCGCGGCGAGCAGGTCGCGGAACGGGGTCCGCGTGTCCCAGGCGCGCTGCGCGTTCTCCTGGACGAGCCGGTAGGCGTCGTCGCGGACGAGCCCGGCGTCGATCAGCGCGGTCAGGGCGCGCTGGCTGTAGATCGCTCCGTGGGTCAGCTCGAGGTTCTCGCGCATCCGCTCGGCGTGGACGGTCATTCCCGCCGCGACCCGGGTGGCGAGGTGCTGCATGTAGTCGAGGGCGATCGTCGCATCGGGGAGGATCACCCGCTCCGCCCCGGAGTGGGAGATGTCGCGCTCGTGCCAGAGGGCGACGTTCTCGATCCCGGCCTGCGCGTAGCCGCGGAGGACGCGGGCGAGCCCGGTGATCCGCTCGGTGGTGATCGGGTTGCGCTTGTGCGGCATCGCCGAGGAGCCCTTCTGGCCCTTCCCGAACGGCTCCTCGACCTCGCGGACCTCGGTCCGCTGGAGGTTCCGGACCTCGGTCGCGAAGCGCTCGAGGCCGGCGCCGGCGATCGCGATCGCGGAGAGCAGGTCGGCGTGGCGGTCACGGGGGATGATCTGAGTCGAAGCGTCCTCGACGCCGAGGCCGAGCCGGTCCATGACCGCGGCCTCGACGCTCGGGGGCAGCGAGGCGTAGGTGCCGACCGCGCCGGAGAGCTTGCCGAACCGGATCGCGGCGAACGCCCGCTCGAGGCGCTTGACGTTGCGGTCGGCCTCGAAGGCGAACCCGGCGAGGCGGAGCCCGAAGCTCGTCGGCTCGGCATGGATCCCGTGGGTGCGCCCGACGCAGACGGTGTCGCGGTGCTCGAGCGCCCGTTCGATGAGCGCGTCGCGGTAGGCGACCGCGCCGGGGACGACGATCTCGCCAGCGGCGCGGATCTGCGTCGCCAGGGCGGTGTCGAGCACGTCGGAGGACGTCAGGCCATAGTGGATCCAGCGGCCCTCCGGCCCGATCGACGCCGCGACGACGTCGACGAAAGCCGCGACGTCGTGGTTGGTCGTCCGCTCCCGCTCCTCGACCGCCTCGACCGTGAAGCTCGCGCGCCCCCGGCAGGCGGCAGCGTCATCGGCGGGAACGACGCCGGCGTCGGCGAGCGCGTCGGTGACCGCCAGCTCGACCTCGAGCCAGCCCTCCATCTTGCGCCGCTGCGTCCAGACGGCGCCGATCTCCTCGCGGGTGTAGCGGGAGATCAAAGCCCGATGATCCGCGCCGCGTAGAGGCCGGCGTTCTTCGCGCCATCGACCGCCATGCACGCGACCGGGACGCCGGGCGGCATCTGCGCGATCGCCAACAGCGCGTCCATCCCGCCGAGGTTCTTGCCGGCGATCGGCACGCCGATCAC